>NZ_JBEOVY010000046.1:0-30945 GCF_040295745.1 Saccharopolyspora sp. NPDC002686 | reverse complement strand
TACTTCAGGGTCTTCGGCGACGTCGCCGACTAGGCCTCGACCGGCGCCGGGCTGGCCTGCGCGACCGGGGTCCTGCGCTCCCGCGTCGGCCAGCAGACCGGTGTGCGGTTCACGCCCACGCTGAAGTTCGTGGCGGACACGGTCCCGGATCAGGCCCGGCACATGGAGGAGCTGCTCGCGAAGGCCAAGGAGGCCGACGCGGAGGTGGCCCGGTTGGCGTCCGGCGCGGAACACGCCGGGGACGCCGATCCGTACCGCGAGACCACCGTCGATGATGAGATCGACACCGACGGTGCGGAACCGGAGTCGATTTCCGACGCCGATGTGCGTCGTGGGCCACAGAGTGGTTGAGTCGCAGCGCATCATCAGGTGCGTTGTGCACGGGTGACCGCAATGGTCGCCGTTGCCGTGGAGGTGAACCGGGTGCGCGGGCTGTCCGAAGCAGAGGGTGCGGGCGAGAGGCCCGGTGCCGTTGCAGATCCGGTGGCGTCAGCCGTGTCGGAGGCCGCGCGCAAGCTGGCCGATGCCACGGACGTGACGCTGTTCGCCCACGTCAACCCCGATGCGGACGCGCTCGGCAGCGCGCTCGCGCTGGGGCGGGCGTTGCGGCGGCGGGGATGCCGGGTGCGCGTGTCGTTCGGCACGCCGGACCAGCCGCCGGCCTCGCTGCGCGACCTCGACGTCGACGGCCTGGTCGTGCCCGTCGACGAGGTGCCCGCGGCGCCGCCGACCCTGGTGGTGTGCGACACCGGCAGCCTGCAGCGGCTCGGGCGGTTGGCCGATCGGGTCGGCGCGACCATCGCGGCCGGTGGCGACGTCATCGTGATCGACCACCACGTCTCCAACACGCGCTACGGCACGCTGCACGTGGTGGACGAGCGCGCCGAGGCGACCGTGATGATCGTCGTGCGGCTGCTCGACGAACTCGGCGTGGAACTGGACCTGCCGACCGCGCGCTGCCTGTACGCGGGGCTGGTCACCGACACCCGTTCCTTCCGGCACGCCAGTGCCAGCACGCACCGCGTTGCGGCGCGGCTGCTGGACGCGGGCGTGGATCCCGAGGCGACCACGCGCCCGCTGCTCGACACCCATCCGTTCGGCTGGATGGGCATGCTGTCCGGTGTGCTCGGTGCGGCTGAGCTCGAGCCGGCCGCCGCGCGCGGGATGGGGTTCGTGCACGCCACGGTCCGCCTGACCGACTCCGACGGCCTGCGCAGCGAGGAGCTCGACAGCGTCATCGACGTGCTGCGCACGACCAGCGAGGCCGAGGTGACTGCGGTGCTCAAGGAGATGGCACCGCGGCACTGGTCGGTGTCGCTGCGCGCCGACAGCCTCCTGGACGTGGGCCACGCTGCGGCGGCTTGCGGCGGTGGAGGACACCACCTCGCCTCGGGCTTCACCGCCCAGGGCGAGCCGGAGGACATCATCGACTCGATCCGCAAGGCCCTCGACGAGGCTCCGCTGCTCGACTGATCCGCCGGTTCGACGAGGTCTCCCACCTCCCGGTTCCGGAGCCGGTCACACTCAAAATTCCATTGAAATCGGACGTCCGATTTCAATGGAATTTGCGGGAGTTCTCCGCAGGCGTCGGAACCTGTGCTCAGGTCCTGACACGCCGGGTCCCGACACGCCGGTGGGGCGCAGTTTCAATTGAAACTGTGATTCACGTTCGGCGGCGGGCTCGGAATGCCGCGACGTGCATGCGGTTCGCGCAGCGTGGGGAGCAGAAGCGTTTGGCCTGGTTGGTCGAGGTGTCCAGGTAGTAGGTGTCGCAGCCGTCGGCTTCGCAGCGGCCCCAGCGGGTCGTTCCGTGCTGGACGACTCCCTGCGCCAGGCCCCACGCCGCGGCGGCAGCGACTTCGTCGACCGCCGGTGCGTCCGGGCCTGCGACGTGGAGGTGCCAGTTGGGGATGCCGTGGTGTCCGCCGTGGCTGGAGAGCCGCGGCCGGGGCGGATGCGCGGAGAGCAGAGCGTTGATCTCCGCGAGCGCGGCTTCGCCATCGTTGGTGACCAGGGCGTCCAGGGTTCGGCGCAGCCCATCGGCGACTCCGCGCAGCACCGGGAGGTCCGGTTCGGCGAGTCGGTCGGCCCACCAGGGTTCGTCGTGGACTGCGGCGCGGACGGCGTCGAGGCTGCTCAGGTCGGCGTTGGCGATCCGCAGCGCTACGTCGACGTAATCAGCGTTGTCCATCAGCGGTCCTTACCGTAGCCTGGCATGTCAGGGGCGAAACTGTACTTCGTAGCTTATCCCGCCGAGCCGGGGAGCCGCCCTGATCGATCCGAGCACGTGCTGATCTGGAGGAAGTGTGTCCGAGCAAGCGGAGCGCGTCGCGCCGCGGAAGTTGTTCGCGCTCGCGGTACCGGCGCTGGGCGTGCTCGCCGCCGAACCGCTGTACGTGCTCGTCGACACCGCGGTGGTCGGACACCTCGGTGCCGTCCCGCTGGCCGGTCTCGCGCTCGGCGGCACCCTGTTCACGCTGATCTCCAGCCAGCTGACGTTCCTGACCTACGGCACCACGGCGCGCACTGCGCGGCTGCACGGTGCCGGACGTCGCAAGGACGCCGTCGCGGAAGGCGTCCAGGCGACCTGGCTGGGCATCGTGGTCGGCATCGTGCTCCTGCTGCTGGCCCAGCTGGTGGCGGTGCCGGTCGCCGAGCTGCTCGCCGGGCCCGGACCGGTCGCCGACGCGGCCGCGACCTGGCTGCGCATCGCGCTCTGCGGCGCTCCGCTCGTGCTGATCACGATGGCCGGCAACGGCTGGATGCGCGGGGTGCAGGACACCGCGCGCCCGCTGCGGTACGTGCTGGTCGGCAACGGTGTGTCGGCCGTGCTGTGCCCGCTGTTCGTCTACCCCTTCGGCTGGGGGCTGGAGGGTTCGGCGATCGCGAACCTGGTCGGCCAGACCATCGCCGCCTCCCTGTTCGTCCGAGCGCTCGTCGTGGAGCAGGTGCCGCTGAAGCCGCAGCTGGCCATGATGCGAGCCCAGCTCGGCCTCGGGCGCGACCTGGTGCTGCGCACGCTGGCCTTCCAGGTGTGCTTCCTGTCGGCGACGTCGGTGGCCGCCCGCACCGGTGCTGAAGCCGCAGCCGCGCACCAGGTGGTCTGGCAGCTCTGGACGTTCCTGGCGCTGGTGCTGGACTCGCTGGCGATCGCCGCGCAGTCGCTGGTCGGGGCGGCGCTGGGCGCGGGTTCGGCGCCGCGCGCCAAGGCGATCGCCAAGCAGGTCACCTGGTACGGCCTGGCGTTCGGGATCATCCTGGGCGTCCTGTTCGCCGTGCTCGCGATCCCGCTGCCTGCGGTGTTCACCTCGGACGCCGCAGTCCTGGCGACGATCCCGCACGCCTGGTGGTTCTTCGTCCTGCTGCAGCCGGTGGCCGGTGTGGTGTTCGCCCTGGACGGGGTGTTCCTCGGCGCGGGCGACGCCGCCTACCTCCGCACCGCAACGCTCCTGAGCGCCTTCATCGGCTACCTCCCGCTGATCTGGCTCTCCCTGGCCTTCGACTGGGGCCTGGCGGGCATCTGGACCGGTCTCTCGATGTTCATGGTCCTGCGCCTGATCACCCTGCTGCTGCGGGCCCGCTCCGGACGCTGGGCGATCACCGGCGCCACCAGGACCCAGCCCGCCACCGCCTGAACGCGGATCAGCGCTGCCAGAACCATTCCTGGTCGCGGATCTGGCTGAAGGCTTCGCGGCGGGTCTCGGGGTCGAGGCGCTGGATGTAGACCTTGCCGGCGAGGTGGTCGGTCTCGTGCTGGAGGCAGCGGGCCATCAGACCGGTGCCCGACACCGTGACCGGCTCGTTCGCCATGTCGACGCCGCGCACCACCGCGCGTTGCGCCCGGCGGGTGTTGAAGCCGAGGTTGGGCAGGGACAGGCACGCTTCGACGCCGTCCTGCGTCTCCTCGGACAGCTCCACGAGTTCCGGGTTGAGCACGTAACCGATCTCGCCGTCCACGTTGTAGCTGAACGCCCGCACGCCGATGCCGATCTGCGGCGCGGCCACCCCGGCGTGGCCGGGTGCGTCGACGGTGTCCAGCAGGTCGGTGACGATGGCGCGCAGCCGCTGGTCGAACTCGGTGATCGGTTCGGCCGGCATGCGCAGGATGGGATCGCCGAATCGCCGGATCGGTCGGAACGCCACTTCAACCTCCTCGCTCGCCTCCCACCGTATCGCCGGCGCG
Organism: Saccharopolyspora sp. NPDC002686; assembly: GCF_040295745.1. Classification (NCBI taxonomy): domain Bacteria; kingdom Bacillati; phylum Actinomycetota; class Actinomycetes; order Pseudonocardiales; family Pseudonocardiaceae; genus Saccharopolyspora; species Saccharopolyspora sp. NPDC002686. The sequence goes on along the minus strand of NZ_JBEOVY010000046.1, from coordinate 26,762 downwards.
ACCCAGGCGATGGTCGTCCAACCAGGTCGGGGAAGATGGTGCGTCGTGTCCGAGCACTCCCGTAAAGCACGTCCCACCGTTCCGCCCGGCCTGCTCGTGGTCGACAAACCGGCGGGGATGACCTCGCACGACGTCGTCTCGCGGGTCCGCCGCATTATGGGCACCCGCAAGGTCGGCCACGCCGGAACCCTGGATCCGATGGCCACCGGCGTGCTGGTGCTGGGCCTGGAGCGAGCGACCAAGCTGCTCGGCCACCTGGCCCTGGACACCAAGGCCTACCTGGCGACCATCCGGCTGGGCGCGACGACCACCACCGACGACGCCGAGGGCGAGTTCCTGTCCGAAGTGGACGCGTCCACCGTGGACGAGTCCGCGATCCGAGCGGGGATCGCCGAGCTGACCGGGGACATCCAGCAGGTGCCCAGCGCGGTCAGCGCGGTGAAGATCAACGGCCGCCGGGCCTACGACCTCGTGCGCCAGGGCGAGGAGGTCGAGCTGGCGGCCCGGCCGGTCACGGTCTCCCGCTTCGACGTGCTCGGCCTGCGCCGCACCGAGCGCACCACCGAGCTGGACGTGCTGGTCGAGTGCTCGTCCGGGACCTACGTGCGGGCGCTGGCCCGCGATCTGGGCGCCGGCCTCGGCGTCGGCGGTCACCTCGGCGAGCTCCGCCGCACCCGGGTCGGCCCGTTCGGGCTGGCCACCGCGCGCACCCTGGACCAGCTGGAGGCCGAGCCGGGGCTGTCGATGAGCCTCGACGAGGCGGTGGAGACCGCTTTTCCGCGCCGCAACGTGGACTCGACCGTGGCTCGCGCACTTTCGCACGGCCAGCTGGTGCCGGCCGCCGGGGTCGAGGGCACCTACGGGATGTTCGATCCGGAGGGGCGCGCGGTCGCGCTGGTCCGCGATCGCGGCCGGACCGCCAAGCCGGTGCTGGTGATCATCCCGGGGAATTGACCGGTATTTCTCCCTTCGCAAGCGTTTTCGGTGACCTGGGCCACATCGCAGGAACCCGTCCCGACGTGAGCCGTCCCACGGCTAGTCCGAACGAGCGACGAGGAAGTGGGGACAGCATGCGCAAGCGATTAGTCGGGGCGACCGTCGTGCTGGCGGCGGGTTTGGCGCTGAGCGGATGCTCTGGAGGAAGTGGTTCGGGGCATGTCATCGGCAGCGCGGATCCGCAGGTCGACAACCAGACGGTCGCATCCGACGCCGCTCAGCCCGAGACCGATGCGCAGCAGCCCGAGGGCAAGACGGAGAGCTCCGGCGACAACGGGTTGTCCGGTGAGGACCGGCCCTGCACCGGCCGGGACCTGACCGTTGCGTACCAGTCCGGAGAGGTGGCCCCGTCGGGCGGCGAGGGCAAGCTGACGGCGACCAAGAAGGACGCGAACGACCCCTGCGTCCTGAGCAACTACCCCGAGCTCCGGCTGCTCGACGAGAGCGGCAAGCCGGTGTCGACGACGGTGCAACACGGCCTGCAGCCCGCGCCGTCCCGGGTGCCCATGCCGGGCCCGGCCTACGACATGGCGATGGCCTCGTTGAAGTGGACCACCTCGGAGGGCTGCGGGACGACCCCGGCCAAGCTCGCGGTGAACTTCACCGCCTCCGACGACTGGAGCGACGCCGCCGAGGTCCCGGTGAACACCAGCGAGCAGGACGCCTTCAGCGCGCTCTGCGCGGGCTCGGCCGTGGACGTCTCCGCCTTCGAAGCCGGCGTCAGCTGACCTGCCGGGGGCGCGAGCGCGGTGACGGCCATGCTCGCGCCCCGTGCTGTGAGTCGCGGCACGGGCGATGGCTTTCCGTCGTTCGGTTGGTCGAGCAGTAGGCTTCGTGGTCGTGCAGCGATGGCGTGGTTTGGAGCAGCTTCCCGGCGGCTGGGGACGGTGCGTGGTCACCATCGGTGTCTTCGACGGCGTGCACCGAGGGCACCAGCAACTCATCTCGCACGCGGTGCGGCAGGCGCGGCGCCGCGGCGTGCCGTGCGTGCTGATGACCTTCGACCCGCATCCGTCGGAGGTGGTGCGGCCGGGCAGCCACCCGGCGCAGCTGACCACCCTGCGGCGGCGGGCGGAACTGGCCGAGCAGCTCGGCGTGGACGTGTTCTGCGTGCTGCCGTTCACCCGCGAGGTCTCCCGCATCCCGGCGGAGGAGTTCGTGCACGAGATCCTGGTCGAGAAGCTGCACGCGGCCGAGATCGTGGTGGGGGAGAACTTCACCTTCGGGCACAAGGCGGCGGGCAACATCGAGCTGCTGGCCAAGCTGGGGGAGCGGTTCGGCTTCGACGTCGAGTCCGACGCCCTGGTGTCCGGCCCGGTCGAGCGGACCGACGACCCGTCGGGGGCTTCGGTGACGTTCTCGTCGACCTACATCCGGTCGTGCATCGACGCCGGTGACGTGGTCGCCGCGGCGTCCGCGCTGGGCCGCGACCACCGCCTGGAGGGCATCGTGGTGCGCGGGGCCGGGCGCGGCGGCAAGGAGCTCGGCTTCCCCACCGCGAACCTGTCCACCCCGCCGCATGCGGCGATCCCCGCCGACGGCGTCTACGCCTGCTGGTTCACCCACCGCCGCCGCGGCTCGAAGGAGCCCGGCCGCACGCTGCCCGCAGCCGTCTCGGTGGGCAGCAACCCGACGTTCTCCGGCACCGAGCGCACCGTCGAGGCCTACGTGCTCGACGTCGACGCCGACTTCTACGGCGAGCACGTCGACCTGGACTTCGTGCGGCGGCTGCGGGCGATGGAGCGCTTCGACAGCGTCGAGGCGCTGATCGAGCAGATGAACCTCGACGTCGCCGAGACCCGCCGGATCCTGGCGGCGGACGGGTGAATCCGGGCAAGTCGGGTCCCCGAACGGAGCAGCCGCGCCGTCCGAGCGGACCAGGGCGCGCCGGGCGGATTTCCGATTCTCGCTCGCGTCCGGCCAATGACCTGGCAGTATTCAGTGCCGGAGCGGCCAGGCGTGATCAGGTCGGCGCCGAGATTGGGGGACCGAAGGTGGCGGAGAGCAGCAACGTCCAGCGGAATCTGGCCCTGCAGCGGCAGTGGTACGGCGAACCGCTGGGCGATCGCGTGCGCCGCTTGGTCGTCGCCTTCCGCATCTCGCAGGCCCAGCTCGCCGACGTGCTCGGCATCAGCGCCCCGATGCTCAGCCAGGTGATGAGCGGCCGCCGCGCCAAGATCGGCAACCCGCAGGTGCTGGCCCGGCTGGTGATGCTCGAGCGCAAGGTGCTCATCCCCGGCGTCGTGTCCGGTGAGGCCGAGGCGATGAAGCAGGCGCTGGAGGACGTCCGCCAGTCGCAGCCGTCGGTGGGGCGGGACGACCTGCCGGTCAAGCACGTCGCCAACGGCGAAGAAGCGGCCTGGCCGGTCCTGCGCGAGGTGGCCAAGCCCAACGAGCTCGAAGCCGCGGCGTCCATCCTGGAAGGCCGCTACCCGCGCCTGGCGGGCCTGCTCCGCCGCGCCGCCAACGGCGACTGACCCGCCCGCCCACCGGGCGCTGCGCCTTGCGGGGATCCGCAGTTTCAATTGAAACTGCGACCCAAGGACCGCAGTTTCAATTGAAACTGTGGTTCCCACCCGAGGCGAATCGCGGTTTCAAGTGAAACTGCGGGGCGCGGGGTCGTGAGTAGTTTGGGTGGTGGGACGCGCGCCTGGAGGTGGGTATGCGCCTGTTCACCGCGCTGTGGCCGTCGGCTGAGGCAGTGCGGCACCTGGCCGCCGCGGTCGATCGGCTGGACCCGGAGCGGTTGGCCCGGGCGACGGAGGGACTGCGGAAGTTCCGCTTCGTCGAGCCCGAGCGCTGGCACCTGACGTTGTGCTTCCACGGTGACGACGCCGATCAGGAGCAGGTGACCGAGCGGCTGGAGCACCGGGTGGCGCGGCTGCGGAACGCCGACCCCGCGCCGCCGCGGCTGCGATTGGCGGGCAGCGGGGTGTTCCGCGGCGTGCTGTGGGTCGGCGTCGAACCGGCCGATGAGGACGATGAGCGGGGACTGTGCGACCTCGTGCACGCGGCCGGCGGGAATCCGCGCGGGTACCGGGCCCACCTCACCGTCGGCCGGTGGGTGGCCGGGCGGCCGGACCGGGAGCTGCTGCCCGGGCTGTTCGCCGGTTACGCCGGGCCTTGGTGGCAGTCGCGCGAACTGGCCGTGGTGTGCAGTGACCTGCGGGAAGGCGGCCCGACGTACCGGACCGTGCACCGGGTCGGGGTGACGCGCGAGTCATCGGGTTGACCCGGTAGTAGCAGGCCGTCCTGATATCCTGACCGGTGGAGCGGCTGCAGTCCGTGGTGGCCGTCTCCGGCCCGGTGTTCGATTCGGGCGCCGGACCCGTTCCCGGCCGGATCGGCCGGGTGCACTTGACACGGGACATCGAAGGAGTCAACTCGTGGCTTTGTCCACTGCAGAGAAGAAGCAGATCCTGGCCGAGTACGGCCTCAAGGACGGCGACACCGGTTCGCCCGAGGCCCAGGTGGCCCTGCTCACCAAGCGGATCATCGGTCTGACCGAGCACCTCAAGCAGCACAAGCACGACCACCACTCGCGTCGTGGTCTGCTGCTGATGGTCGGTCGTCGCCGCCGTCTGCTCAACTACCTGACCAAGGTGGACATCGAGCGCTACCGTTCGCTGATCAAGCGACTCGGCCTGCGCCGTTGACGAACGCCGAGGGGAGTGGCCAGCGGGCCGCTCCCCTCGGTGCATGAACCGGCGCTGAGGCGCCGTTGCAACAGAAGAGCGCTCACGGTGGTACGCACCGGGCAGGCGTCCGCCGGTCCTCGGTAGTGGCTGCCGGGCAAGTCGTCGCAATGACGTTCCCGGGGGCTTCGATCGATGGCCGGCCTCGTCGGACCACGACCCGGATGCACCTGCCGTGGGCCTCGTGAGGATGAGGAGTCATCTTGACCGAACCCCAGATCGACGAGGGTGTTTACGAAGCGACCGCCGTGCTCGACAACGGCGCCTTCGGCACCCGCACCGTCCGCTTCGAGACCGGACGGCTGGCCAAGCAGGCCGCGGGCAGCGTCGTCGCCTACCTCGACGACGAGACCATGCTGCTGTCGGCCACCTCGGCCTCGAAGCAGCCGAAGGAGCACTTCGACTTCTTCCCGCTGACCGTCGACGTCGAGGAGCGGATGTACGCCGCGGGCCGCATCCCCGGCTCGTTCTTCCGCCGCGAGGGCCGTCCCTCCACCGACGCGATCCTGACCTGCCGGCTGATCGACCGGCCGCTGCGCCCGTCCTTCGTGGACGGTCTGCGCAACGAGATCCAGGTCGTCGTCACCGTGATGAGCCTGGCTCCGGGCGACCTCTACGACGTGCTGGCGATCAACGCCGCGTCGGCGTCCACGCAGGCCTCCGGTCTGCCGTTCTCCGGCCCGATCGGCGGCACCCGGATGGCGCTGATCGACGGCCAGTGGGTCGCCTTCCCGACCCACGAGCAGCTCGAGCGCGCCGTGTTCGACATGGTCGTCGCGGGCCGCATCGTCGGTGACGACGTCGCGATCATGATGGTCGAGGCCGAGGCCACCGAGAAGACCGCGCAGCTGGTCGGCGAGGGCGCCCAGGCCCCGACCGAAGAGGTCGTCGCCGCTGGTCTGGAGGCGGCCAAGCCGTTCATCCGGACCCTGTGCCAGGCGCAGCAGCAGCTCGCGCAGGCGGCCGGCAAGGCCGCCCAGGAGTTCCCGGTGTTCCCGGCCTACGCCGAGGACGCCTTCACCGCCGTCGAGCAGGCCGTTTCCGCGGACCTGGCCGAGGCGCTGAAGATCGCCGGCAAGCAGGAGCGGGAGTCCCGGCTCGACGAGATCAAGGCGTCGGTGCTGGAGAAGGTCGCCACCGGTGCGGGCGAGCAGTTCGAGGGACGCGAGAAGGAGCTCGGCGCCGCCTTCCGCTCGCTGACCAAGAAGCTGGTGCGCCAGCGCATCATCCGCGACCAGGTCCGCATCGACGGCCGCGGTCTGACCGACATCCGCAGCCTGTCCGCCGAGGTCGGCGTGATCCCGCGGGCCCACGGCTCGGCGCTGTTCGAGCGCGGCGAGACCCAGATCCTGGGCGTCTCCACGCTGAACATGCTGCGGCTGGAGCAGACCATCGACTCGTTGTCCCCGGAGACGACGAAGCGGTACATGCACCACTACAACTTCCCGCCCTACTCGACCGGTGAGACCGGCCGGGTCGGCAGCCCGAAGCGGCGCGAGATCGGCCACGGTGCGCTGGCCGAGCGCGCGCTGATGCCGGTGCTGCCGTCGCGCGAGGAGTTCCCGTACGCGATCCGCCAGGTCTCCGAGGCGCTGGGCTCCAACGGCTCCACCTCGATGGGCTCGGTCTGCGCCTCGACGCTGTCCCTGCTCAACGCGGGTGTGCCGCTGAAGGCACCGGTCGCGGGCATCGCCATGGGTCTGGTCTCCGACGAGATCGACGGCAAGACCCACTACGTGGCGCTGACCGACATCCTCGGCGCCGAGGACGCCTTCGGCGACATGGACTTCAAGGTCGCAGGCACGAAGGAGTTCGTGACCGCCCTGCAGCTGGACACCAAGCTGGACGGCATCCCGTCCGAGGTGCTGGCGCAGGCGCTCGGCCAGGCCCGCGACGCCCGGTTCACCATCCTCGAGGTGATGGCCGAGGCGATCGGCAAGCCCGACGAGATGAGCCCGCACGCCCCGCGCGTGACCTCCATCAGCATCCCGGTGGACAAGATCGGCGAGGTCATCGGCCCGAAGGGCAAGATGATCAACTCGATCACCGAGGAGACCGGCGCGGAGATCACCATCGAGGACGACGGCACGATCTACGTCGGTGCCGCCGACGGCCCGTCCGCGGAGGCCGCGATCGACAAGATCAACGCCATCGCGAACCCGCAGCTGCCGAAGGTCGGCGAGCGCTTCCTGGGCACCGTGGTCAAGACCGCGGCGTTCGGCGCGTTCGTCTCGCTGCTGCCGGGCAAGGACGGCCTGGTGCACATCTCCAAGCTGGGCAACGGCAAGCGCATCGGCAAGGTCGAGGACGTGGTGAACGTCGGCGACAAGCTGCGCGTGGAGATCGCCGACATCGACAGCCGCGGCAAGATCAGCCTGGTGCTGGTCAGCGACGAGGACGAGAAGTCCGAGGCCGCGGCCGAGCCGGAAGGCGAGAAGTCGGAGCAGTGATCTGCGACTGACCGTTCGACGCGGCCCGTCCCGGCAAGTCCGGGGCGGGCCGTATCGTTTGAGTGCACCAATCCGCCCGAACACTCTCGTGGGGACATGAAGCAGCAGAAGCAGATCGTCGGTGGCCACCTGCAACGCCCCGGGACCACCCGGGTCCTCGGGCGCAGCGGTGACGCCGCCGTGCGGCGCACCGTGCTACCGGGCGGATTGCGGGTCGTGACCGAGCCGGTGCCCGGCGTCCGCTCCGCCTCGGTCGGGATCTGGGTCGGGGTGGGCTCGCGCGACGAGGGCAAACCGCAGGCCGGTGCCGCGCACTACCTCGAACACCTGCTGTTCAAGGGGACCGCCAAGCGCACCGCGGTGGACATCGCGCAGCAGATCGACGGCGTCGGCGGTGAGCTCAACGCGTTCACCGCCAAGGAGCACACCTGCTACTACGCGCACGTCCTGGACCGCGACCTGCCGCTGGCCGTGGACATGCTCTGCGACGTGGTCTTCGACGCGGTGAACGCGAAGTCCGATGTGGACGTCGAGCGCAGCGTGGTGCTCGAGGAGATCGCGATGCGCGACGACGACGCCGAGGACCTGCTGCACGAGCTGTTCAGCTCGGCGGTGCTGGGCGACCACCCGCTCGGCCGGTCGGTGCTGGGCAGCGAGGAATCGATCACCGGCATGACCCGGGCGCGGGTGCACGGCTTCTACCGCAGCCGCTACGAGATGCCGAAGATGGTGATCGCGGCGGCCGGCAACGTCGAGCACGGTCGCGTTCTGCGCCTGGTCCGCAAGGCCCTCGGCGACCGCTTGACCGGCGAGGAGCTGCCGGCGCCGCCGCGCGCCGGGCGCGCTCGGTTACCGAAGCAGAAGCGCGTGGTGCTGCAGCCCGACGACACCGAGCAGGCGCACCTGCTGATGGGGTGCCGCAGCTTCGACCGCTACGACGAGCGCCGCTTCGCGCTCGGGGTGCTCAACGCCGCGCTCGGCGGCGGGATGAGCTCCCGGCTGTTCCAGGAGATCCGCGAGCGGCGCGGCCTGGCCTACTCGGTCTACTCCTCGACCACGGCCTACTCCGACGCCGGCACGTTCTCGGTGTACGCGGGCTGCACGCCGGACCGGCTCGGCGAGGTCGCCCGGGTGATCCGCGGCGTGCTCGCGGGCGTCGCCGCGGACGGTCTGAGCGAGGACGAGGTGGAGCGCGGGCGCGGGCAGCTGCGCGGTGGCCTGGTGCTCGGGCTGGAGGACAGCGCGGCGCGGATGAGCCGCATCGGCAAGACCGAGCTGAACTACGGCCGCCACTTCACGGTGGAGCAGACCCTCGAGCGCATCGACGCGGTCACCACCGAGGACGTCGCGGAGCTCGCGGCGGAACTCCTCCGCCGCCCCCTCACCACGGCCGTCGTCGGCCCCTACAACAGCCTCGAAGAACTCCCCGACGGCGTCTGAGCCCCGGTCCGACGCAAATTCAATGGAAATCGGACGTCTGATTTCCATTGAATTTGCGGACCTCCGCGGGCGGCGGGTGGCCAGGGGCTGGTGCCGGTGTGGCCGCAGTTTCAATTGAAACTGCGGTCCGGCGTGGGGGAGATCTGCAGTTTCAATTGAAACTGCGGTTCGGAGGCCCGGAGTCGGAGCGCCGGAGGTGGGCCTGGTCGGGGTGTGTCCGGTCGGGGTGAGGTGCGCGCATAGACTCGGGGTCGTTCGGTGCCGGGGTGGAAAGGTAGTCGTCACGTGAGCATCAAGGTCGGTGTGCTGGGCGCCCGCGGGAGGATGGGTTCCGAGGCGGTTCGCGCCGTCGGCGAGGCCCCCGACACCGAGCTGGTCGCCGCGATCAACCGCGAGGACGACCTGTCCGGGCTGGTCGCGGCCGGTGCGCAGGTGGCCGTCGACCTCACCCACCCGGATTCGGTGCTGGACAACGTCAAGTTCTGCGTTGAGAACGGCATCCACGTCGTGGTCGGCACCAGCGGCCTCGGGGAGCCGGAGCTGACGCAGATCCGGTCCTGGCTGGCCGAGCGCCCGGAGGTCGGGGTGCTGGTCGCGCCGAACTTCGCCATCGGCGCGGTGCTGTCGATGCGGTTCGCCGAGCTGGCCGCGAAGTTCTTCGAGTCCGTCGAGATCGTCGAGCTGCACCACCCGAAGAAGGCCGACGCCCCGTCCGGGACGGCCGCGCGCACCGCACAGGTGATCGCGCAGGCGCGCGCCGAAGCCGAGCTGGGCGAGGTTCCGGACGCGACGACCAAGGAGCTCGACGGCGCCCGAGGTGCCGACGTCGACGGAGTGCGCGTGCACTCGGTTCGGATGACCGGGCTCGTCGCCCACCAGGAGGTGCTGTTCGGCACCGAGGGCGAGACGCTGACGATCCGGCACGACTCCTACGATCGCCGCTCGTTCATGCCGGGCGTGCTGCTGTCGATCCGCGAGGTCGGCAACCGGCCCGGCGTGACCGTCGGGCTCGACGCGCTGCTGGGGATCTGAGTTGGCCGAGTCGAAGCAGCGCAAGTTGCTGACCGCGCGGACCTCGGCGTTCGTGGTGGCGGCGGTGCTGCTCGTCTACCTGGTGATCATGGGTGAGCGCGCCGTCACGATGATCGTCAGCGGACAGCCGGTGTTCATCGCGCTCGGCGTGGCGATCTTCGTGCTGCCGGTGCTCGGCGCGGTGCTCGTGGTGGACCAGCTGCGCTTCGGCGCGAGCACCGAGCGGCTGGCCCGGCGGCTGCACGACGAAGGTGCCCTGCCGGACGTCTCGCACCTGCCGCTGCGGCCGTCCGGTCGCGTCGAGCGGGAAGCCGCGGACGCGTGGTTCGACGAGAAGCAGACCGAACTCGAGGCGGAGCCGGGGGATTGGCGCCGCTGGTTCGCCCTCGCGCAGGCCTACGACCTGGCCGGTGACCGCAACCGCGGCCGCAAGGCGATGCGCCGCGCGATCGAGATGGAACGCGGGGACGCGCCGAGCTAGACACGTCGGCGGCGGGCGCGCTGCCGGCAGGTCGGGCCGCGGTAGCGCGGTGGATCGGATGCGCAGGCGCGTGCCGCACTCGAGGTAGCGCTCCTCGGTTCCGTGACGCCGCTGCGAAGACGTGTCGCGGAACGAGCCGCCTTCCGTGACGGCCGAAGACCGCACTCCTCGTCACCGGTGCCACCTGCAAGCAGGACAACGACACCGCGTGTCGGCTGCTGGCCGACGGTCGGCCGGTTCGAGCCCCGGTTCGCGACGCGACCACACCGGCCGCCGCGGCGTCGACCGAATTCCCCGGCGCGGCGGCGAAAGCGCAGATCGAGCAGTACCTGCGCGACCGGGTCGCGATGCCCACCGTGAGACCAAGAAGAGCTGGGAGGGCGGGCTGCCGCTGGCATGCCGACATCGAAGCACTGCGCGTGATCCACCCCGGACCGCGCACCTTCACCGACTGGCTCGCCGAATGCGGCGCGGCAGCACTTTGCACCCACCTCAGCTGGTCTCCGCACGTGAGCGCGGAATCGCCTTTCGCGCCTACGAGCGCAGTTTCGGCGATCAGTTCACGGGCGGTGGAAATGTTTCCCGTGTTAAATCCACGACCTCTGTCCGGGTGAATTCCGATGAGCGCGGGGAATTCGTCGGCGAGGAACGGGGATGATCTCATCCAGTGGTTCGGCGTTGACACTTCGCGTTGCCGTGCCGATGATTTCAGCCATGTCGAGGTTCGGCACTCTCGTCGCTCGCCTGCACGTCGATCTCGTGCAGCAGGCCAGCGCGCTCTGTCGCGCGCGTTGATCCCCCGCCACTCCTGCGCAGCAGCAACCCGAATTCGCCGGTGATTACCGGCTGCGCAGCCGGGCGCACCATTCCCGGTCCCGAGCGGGGCTAGGCGAACAAGCGCTCTTGGCCTTCGGCGTCGAGAGCTCGGCAGCTATTCGCTCCATTTCCGGTCGTGCCGCCATTTCCGGCCGCACGGCGGTTCAAGCACGCCCGAAGCCGGGCACCCCACCGATTGTTCGGAGCACTGATGAAAAGCAGATATCGAAGACTGTTCACCGGGCTGGGCGCTGCACTGGTGGCCGTCGGCGCGGTCACGCTCCCGGTGCCGGACGCCTACGCCGACGTCGAGGTGTCCACCCAGTCGATCAAGGGCGCCGACGGCAAGGACTACACGGTCACCAACCACCTGGTGAAGAGCGCGTTGGAGAAGTCCCAGTCCGACGGCAAGCGCAAGGAATGGTTGCTGGTGTGGGCCGGCGACGAGAACATCGCCGACACCGCGGTGCCGAAGGTCCGCGACCTGCCCGGTTCGCTGACCGGCGGCATCGACGACGTCGCGGATTCCCTGCCGGGGCCGGACTTCCTCGCGGTCATCGACGCGACTCCCGGATCCCCCGGGTACGGCGAGGTCGTCAACACCATCACCGTCGGACCGCTGGTGGAGAACGAGCCGCACCACATGCAGTACGTGTGGCACAAGGGCGACACGATCTACGCCGGTGCGCTCTTCGGCGCGGCGACCTACGCCTTCGACGTCGCCGCGCTGCCGAACGTGAAGCTCAAGGGCATCAGCCTGCCGTCGCAAACCCTCGGCGGTTCCGTGCCCGACGCGTACTGGGTGCTCAAGGACGGCACCGCGTACGCGACGTACATGGGCGGGCCGGTCGCGCCCGGGCCGTACCGGTACGACGACGGTTCGGTGCACATCGGCAACGGTTTCGCCGGGAGCCCCGGTGAAGTGGTGCGGTTCGACGAGAACGCCAAGGTGCTCTCGCAATCGCCGGCCGCGACACCGGGCGGCGACAACGAGAAGCTCTGCGACAACCTGCCGCGGCTCGGCCAGCCGACCTGCGCCAACCCGCACGGGATCCAAGCCCGCGAGGACCTGAACACCCTGGTCACCGCGGACTACGTGGAGCCGCGCAACATCATCCTGGACCCGGTGAAGGCGCCGTCGCCGTACCTGCGGCGCCCGACCGTGCGGACCTGGGACATCTCCGACCGCAACCACCCGAAGCTCAAGGCGGTGTCCTACCTGCCGAACGGCCCGCGCGGTGACGAAGCGGATCCGCTGCACCAGGAGAGCCGCGCGGTGATGGAAACGACCGTCACCAACCTGCCCGGTCACAAGGGCGCTTTCGCCCAGACCATGCAGGGCGGTGCGGTGTTCTACACGCCGGACATCACCGCTGCCGAACCCAAGTGGCGGCAGGTGTTCGACGACGGCGCCGCGAACCAGGGCTTCGACCCGGCCAACGACCGCAACGGCGGCAGCTCCAACGGCGGCTGGATCCAGACCAGCCCGGACGACCGCTTCCTGTACCGCGCGATCGTGGGCCGCCAGCCCGGCACGTTCGGTCCCGACGACCCCGGAACCACCGGTGGCGTCTACACGCTGGACATCTCGAAGCTGGTCGACGCGGGCACCGACGTCCAGTGCTCGATCGACACCAAGCCGGAGGCCGAGCAGGGCGGTGCCGAATCCGACTGCCCGACCTTGTCGGGGGCGACGCCGATCAACCCCGGCCAGCCGGGTGCCGGGCCGCACTGGGGCGCCTACGACAACTTCGTCCAAGGCGCGGATGGTTTCTACCGCGAAACCGGCCAGCCGCAGCGGCTCGCGGTGTCGAACTACTTCGTGGCCCGGTCCGGTCTGGACGGTGACCACAAGGTCAACGTCGTGCGCCTCGGGAAGGACGGGAAGGTCGAGGTCGACGACACCTTCCGCGACGAGGTCACCGGGGAGGTGGGCGTGAACTTCAACCGGAAGTCCTGGCCGCACGGCCAGTTCGGCAACGCCAAACCGCACTCGGAGTTGTTCGTGGTCGCCGACCAGGACCTCAAGGGCTGATCGCGAACCCGCCGCGCGGCGATGCCGGTCGCGCGGCGGGACCTCCGGATCACCCGACCCCGCCTGGAACACGAGAAAGCGGTGGAGCACATGCATTCCCACGTCGCAGCAGCGTCCGATGTGGACCTGTTGAGCCTGGTGCTGCGGGTGGTGCTGCTGACCAGCACCGCGCTGGTGGCCGGTATCGGCCTGCTGCGGTCGGCGGTGGCGGCCTCGCCGCGGCTGGCTTGGGCTGCGGGTCTGGTCGCCGCGGTGACCAGCGCCGGCTCCGCTGCCGTGCTGGACATCAACATCGGTTTCGCCGTCGTGCACGCGGTCCTCGCGCTCGCGGTGCCGATCTCGCTGCGCTGGAGAGCAGCGGCGACCTACCTGGGGTTCGCGCTGGCCTTGCTGCTCATCGCCGAGGCCGCGCTGCAGCACTCTTCGTTCGAGTTCTTCCTCGACACGCTCTTCGCCGCTGTTGCGGTGGTCTGGTTCGGCATCGCCGCGGGAGAGTGGCGATCCGGCAGCGGTCTGCGTCCCGGACCGGTGGCGCTGACCGCCGCACTCGCGCTGGCCGGGGCGGGGACAGCGCAGCTGCTGGCCTCCGGTCTGCTCGACCGGAGGCTGGTGGAAAGCGCGCACGGCCTGGTGCTGCTCGCCCTGGCCGTTGCGGCGCTGGCAGTGCTGGTGCTGACCGTCGTGCTTCGCGACGTGCGCCAGCGCTACCGGTTCGGGGCGGTGGGGGTGCTGGTCGCCGTCGTCGCGTGGACGGCGCTGCCCGGCCTCCCGCCGCCCGGCGACCTGCCCGTTCCCGGAGTGCCCAGGGTGGTGACCGCAGCGGGCACATCTGTGCTGGTCAGCCCGCATCGGCCGGGGCGGAACCTGGTGCACTTCCCGGCGAGCGCGGGGCTGGACGTGGCGGTGGAGACCGCAGCTGGACGTGTTCGCGCGGTGCCTCGCCCGGGCAGTTCCGGGACTTGGGCGGAGGTCGACCTGCCCGCCGGGCGCAGCGACCTCGTCGTGCATCGAGGCGACGACGAGGCGTCGGTGGACGTCGACGCGGGAGAGCTGCCCGCACTGTCCGATGCCGTCGGTCCGGATGGGGCTGAGTGCGCCAGCGCTGGACTGGGCATCTTCGTCGCAGAGGCGCCTCAGGTGCTCGACAGCTGCCCGTCGTCCGGTCTGTCCGAAGAGGACGGTGATGCGCTGCGGAAACTGGTCGGATACCTCGCTTCGGCCTCGGTCCCGACGATCAACGTGGTCGGCGACGAGTCGCCTCGGGGACGTGCGGCGACCGAGCTGGTGACCGCTGAAGCCCAGCAGCGCGGCATCGCCGTTCGCGACGATCCGGACGGTGCGCTGGTCGTGGTGTCGGGCTGGTCGCGGGCCGCTGAGGCGCTGGACGAGGCCAAACGCGGCGAGAACTACCTCTACGGCGTGCAGCTGGCGCCATGGCTGCTGCACGGGCCGGTGGTGAACCAGGTCGCCGGCGTTTCGCTGCCGCTGCGGTTCGACCCCCGCGACCAGCGGTCGCTGATCTACGGGATGACCCTGGCCGCGCGCTTCGGCGGCGAACCGCCGTCGCTCGGCGGGTTCCACCGCTGGCTCGCGGCCCGCGGCGACGGAGTCACCGGGCCGGTCTCCATCTACGCATCTGCGCAGGTCGACGTGATGCAGATGTCCAACCACCCGCACGGCAGCACCGCAGCCGGCCAATGGATCCCGCAGGGCACCATCGTCGCCGTTTCCGGCCCGCTCGGGCTGGGCAACGGCTGACCGAACTCGGCCGGACCAGCAGGAACCGGCCCGACAGGAGGAGGAAAACCATGTCCGCAACCATCCGCCGATTCGCCGCGGTCTCGGCCGCCGCCATCGCCGCCTGCCTGTTCACCGGCGGGGTGGCCACGGCCGAGCCGATCTGGGTGCTCCCCGGCGTCGACCTCGGCACGCTGCTGGAACCGAGCGTGCAGCTGCCAACGCAGCTGCTGGCGCCCGTAGTCGACATCCTCAACCCCTGATCTGAGAGAGGAGCTGCCATGACCAAGCGGAACACCTATCGCGCTCTCACCGCTGCGGTGCTGACCGGTGCTGCGTTGTTCAGCGCTGGACCTGCTGCGTTCGCCGAGGCACCTCGCCAGGACGGCGTGGCCATCGTCGATGAGCCGGACACCAGCGAGCTGAACAATAAGTGGACCTTCGCGCCGTTGGGCGTGCCGATCTTCGGGCTGATCGACTCCGTCAGCGGGGTGCCGAAGAGGTTGGGGCTGGTCTGACCCCGATCGCCGGGCCTGGTGCTTTCCCGTCGCGGGCACGGTCCGCGTGGCCGGCTCGACCTCGGGAAGCGCTGGGCCCGGTTGTTCAGCCCCCGTGCGTCTTTTGGGTCGTCATAGCAGCCCAAAAGACTCACGGTCTTGCTCCGCGGTCAGATCCAGGTGGTGATCATCGCCGGGGCGATCGCCAGGGCGCCGAAGCGGACGAAGCGTCCGACGAAACCGGTGATCAGGAACATGCTCAGCGAGACCTTCGCCCACCCGGCGATCACCGCCACCGCCGCGTACGGCGGGACGCTCAGCGCGGCGCTGAGCAGCATCACCACTGCGGTCCACAGTGGACGTCGTTGGCAGTTGGTGCGGAACTTCTCCAGCCATCGGCGCCACCGACCGGGCTGCTTCTCGCTGCCGTCCTTGCTGCGGAAGAGGCCCGGCAGCTTGATCGCGCCGCGGGCGGCGTAGAAGTGCAGCAGCTTGCCGCCGATCTGGCCGGCTGCGATCACCGCGGCCAGCAGCCACCACGGGACGTCCGTGCCGTTGAGCACCACGCCGATCGCGAACACCTCGACGCTGATCACCGGGATCAGCGCGGAAGCCACCGACACCCCGAAGGTGGTGGACAACAAGCCGATGGTGGCCAGCACGTTCGCTCCCAGCGCGTTCAGACCAGCTGACGGGAGGTCTGCAATCCGAGCACGCTGGCGGACGCGGTCACGGAGTCTTGAGCTGCAGTTCCAGTGGGCCGGACAGGCGGAGCTCCCGCAGCGGGCGTCCACCGGCGTCCAGCGTCCGTACCGTACCGTCCGGTGCCCATCCGGCGGTGCCGAAGAACGACATCGAAGCGGTGTCGGCTTCCGGAACCCAGATGATGCCGCGAGTGGCGCCAGTCGCGGCCAACCGCTGCGCCATCTCGCCCAGCAACCGGCCGCCGTGGCCGCGGCGGCCCCAACGCGGTTCCACCAACAGCGCGCTGACCAGCGCAACAGTGCTCGCGTCGGAGGGCACGGTGCCGTTGGCCGCGGCGACTTCCGGTTCCGGTGCGGGTCCGGCGGCGCAGAACCCGACGATCCAGGAGCCTTCGGTGGCGACCAGCACGGTGACCGGCCCTTCGGTCAACGCCTGCTGCCACTCCTGCTCGGCGGCAGCCGGGTCCAGACCGTCCAGCACCTCGGCGGGCAGCAGTTCGGTGTACGCGGTCCGCCAGGTCGTCAACTGGATGCGTGCGATCTCCGCAGCATCGGACGCCACCGCTTCCCGTACCTCGGCATCAGCCATGCGATCAATCTAGAGGTTCCCGCAGTAGCTGTGCGTGGCGGTTCGCGAACTGAACGACGTCACCCCGCGCGGGGTTGTCAGTCCTCGCTGGCACCATCGGGCGGGTGCAGACCATGAGTCCCGACACCGCTCGTCGAGTTGCTTTGGCCGCCCAGGGGTTCGCCGATCCTCCGCCTCGCGGCGAGGTGACGCGGCGACACCTGCAACGCGCGCTGTCCCGGACCAAGCTCCTGCAGATCGACTCGGTCAACGTGGCTGTCCGTGCTCACTACATGCCGCTGTTCAGCCGGCTGGGCGCTTACGCTCCCGAGCTGGTCGACACGGCGGCTTGGTCGCACAGCGCACGACAGCCGCGCCTGCTGGTCGAGTACTGGGCGCACGAGGCGTCGCTCATCCCGATCGAGGACTGGCCGCTGCTGCGCTGGCGCATGCGCGAGTACGGCGGCGCTTGGCGTCGGCGCAGCCGGGAACTCCTCGAACGCTCGCCCGAGCTGGTCGATGATGTCTTGGCCGCGGTCAAGGACCTCGGGCCGATCGGTGCAGGTGCGCTCGAACGCGAGCTCGGCGGTGGTGAGCGCCAAGGGCGTGGCCCCTGGTGGAACCGCACCGACACCAAGCGGGTGTGCGAGCTGCTGTTCGCGATGGGGGAGTTGACCACCGGCACCCGACGGGGCTTCGAACGCCTCTACGACCTGCCCGAACGCGTCCTTCCTGCGGAGGTCCTCGGTCATGAACCCGAGGACGACGAAGCGATCCGGGCGCTGGTCGAGCGGTCCGCCCACGCGCTCGGCGTGGCGACCGAGACCGATCTGCGGGACTACTACCGGCTTTCCCCGGGCCCGTCGAAGCAGGCGGTGGCCGAACTGGTCGAGGACGGCGTGCTCGAGCCCGTCTCGGTGCGCGGTTGGCGGCAGCCCGCGTACCGGTACTCGGCAGCGCGCATTCCGCGCAAGGTCCTCGGCAGGGCGCTGCTGTGCCCGTTCGACCCGCTGATCTGGGAGCGTTCCCGAGCCCAGCGGCTGTTCGATTTCCACTACCGCATCGAGATCTACGTCCCGGAACCCAAGCGGCAGTACGGCTACTACGTCTTCCCCTTCCTGCTCAACGGTGAACTGGTCGCCCGAGTCGACTTGAAGGCCGACCGAGCCTCCGGCGTGCTGAGGGTGCCGGGAGCGTTCGGCGAACCGGACTGCGACCTGGCGGAGGTCGTCCCGGAACTCGCTGCCGCACTCCGCGACATGGCGTCCTGGCTGGGCCTCGACGACGTCGCCATCGGCGACCGCGGCGACCTGTCCAAACCCCTCCGCGCGGTCGTCCGCTAGCCCGCCACTCGCAAGGAGATCACCCCATTCCGCCCCGCAGAGCTGCGTCGTCAACCTTCGCAGTCTCCCCGGTGGATCACCCACGTCGAGTGGTCGCCCGGGTCGACGCCTGCCCAGCGCAGAGCCGCGGCTTCGACCGGTAGCAGGCTGTCCACCGGGCCTCCGCACACCGGGCCGCAGTTGCGGACAAGCTCCTTGGACGCCTGGACGGCGATGTCCGTTGCGACCAGCTCTGCATCATCACTGCGGAAGTGCTTGGCCCCAGCTAGAAGTCGTCTCTCGACCTTCTCGCGGAGTAGGAGCATCCGATGTTCGTGCTCCAATGCGTGGCGCTCGGCACGGGCGATCCGTTCGGCGTCCCGACAGGTTCGTTCAGCGAGCAGCGCCACGAACCACTCGGGGGCGGTCTCCGGACTCGCCTTCCATGTCTTGGCTTGGCCGACGGTCAACTGCTGCGTTGCGCCAGCGGCGCGCATCGCCCGTGCAACCTCGTGAACTTTCAACTGCAGAACGTTGGACACGGGTACGGGGCAAAGCGCCCGGTCCGCTTTCTGCTGCGGGTTGGGCTTCGACTTGGCCATTTGTCGACCTGCTCAGTCGCTGTGGGCGGGGAGACCTGGGCGAAGTTCCTTCGACGGTTGCCCGCTGACGCGTTCAGCGGATTTGTACACAGTGGACTCGTGTTGATGGGTTGCGTTGGAGCTTGAGCGTTGCGGGGTGGTGTCGGTGGGCCTGGTCGGGGGAGGCAGGTCCACCGACACCGCAGGTGATCGCCGGGTTCTGTTGCCGCAGTCTTGGTTTCGATTCCGTCAGGTTGCGGTCGTCAGCACGGCATCACCCGTTCCTGTTCGGCCGAAGACCCGGAGCTTCGGCTCTTCTTCCGGGGGTTGGTCGGATACCACCAGGTCGCTGCTCGCGCTGCCGGTGGACGAGGTGAGGTCCACTTCTGCGGCGGTGCCGCGGTGGATCGACACCTGCAGTTCGCCGGAGCCGGTGATCAGCTCGACCTGGCCCTCGGTCGCGTCCGCGATCGTCAGGTCGCCGCTGCCGGAGCGGACCAGCACGTCGGCGGACACCGCGCCGAGCCAGACGTTCCCACTTCCGGTAGCGACCGACGACGGTGCCTCGAGCGAACTGATCTCGATGTCACCGCTGCCGCTGCGCGCGTGCACGCCGCCGGTCATCGTGCCGAGCCGGAGCTGACCCGAGCCCGACCGAACGGTGGCTCGGTCGGAGGCCTGCTCGATCGACACGGTGCCGGAGCCGGCCTGGACGCCGACCCGGCGCGCTGGGCCCGACACGCGGACCTCGCCGGAGCTGGTGTTCACCGCGACCTCCGAGTCCAGCGGGGCGCGCACCTTCACCGACAGCGGGACGTTCCGCAGCGGCGACGTGGCCGGGGTTCGGATCGCCAGCCGGTTGCCGGTCAGGTCGACCCGGGTCCGGCGCACGGCTTCGGCGATCGGCTCCTGCGGCCCGCGGACATCGCCGCCGGAACGGATCCCGGTGTCGAACTGCTCGCTGACCCAGTTCAGCAGGCCGGTCAGTCCGCTCCGCCAGTCCGGTCCGGACGCCGCCGGGTCGTGCCGGACCTCGACGTAGGTCGCCTCGGTGTCGGCCAGTTCGACCGTGACGGGGCCGAGGCTGTTGCCGATGTCGATGCGGATCGGTCCGGAGGTGTCGAAGTCCTGGCTGCGCACCAGTTCCGCGAGCCTCTCCTCGGCTGCCGACCAGCCCTCGTCGCCGGTCGGTCCGACGTCTTCGGGGCCGCGTGGTTCCTCCGGTCCGGTGCCGGAGCTGTCGTTGTTCGTCATCGCGTGCACCGCCTCTCAGCCTTCGACCCAGCCGCGGATGCGCGAGCCGGGCTCGCCGCGCCAGCGTCCGCGCGGGCCACCGCCGGGCGGGCCCCACTGGCGTCCGCCGCGCCCGTGCCGCGGGTGGTCCCACGGACCGCGCGGGCGTCCGGTGTGCAGCGCACCCTGGACAGCCTGGGCGACCCAGGTGTTCAGGGACACGCCCTGGCTCGACGCGGCCTGCTCGGCCTGCGACTTGATCTCCTCGAGCAACCGGAGCGTGATGCGGCTGATGTCACCGCTGTCGCCGCTCGGTGGCGGGGGTGGTGGTTCCTCCTCCTCTTCGTCGTCCACGGCCGGTGGTGGGGCGGAGCCGCTGACCACCACTCGGACATCGCGTCCGTCCAGGCGGATGTCGACGACCGGGCCGTCGAGCTGGGTCGTCACCTCTGCGGCGAGGTCGGACAGGGCGTTCATGATGGCCAGCCGCGCGGCAGGCTCGATCGCGCCGGACAGCACCGCCGCGGTCTGCCGGGTCTGGTCGTCGCCGGCGGATGCGGCCGAGGTCAGGTCTTCGCGAAGCTGGTCGATGTACGGGTTGAGATCCATGACGCCATGGTGGCACCAGAGTTGACGTCATGCAATGACTCGATGGTGTCATCCGGCGTCACGGGATCTCGTCGGGCTCGCCGGATAGGCTCGGAGGGCACGTCGGGGAGTCGTCGTGCGGCGGTCGTCGACCGCTGGACGGGAGCAAGGAAGGGGTCCGCTCGTCGTGACCGAGATCGTTCGGCCCAAGGTGCAGCTGATCGGCAAGACCGAGTTCTTCCCACCGGAGGACGTGGACTGGTCGACCGACGCCGACGGCGGGCAGGCGCTGGCCGAGTTCGCCGGTCGGGCGTGCTACCAGTCCTGGCACAAGCCGAACCCGGCCACCGCGACCAACGCCGGCTACCTGAAGCACATCCTCGACGTCGGCCACCTGTCCGTGCTGGAGCACGGCACGGTGTCGTTCTACCTGTCCGGGATCTCGCGCTCGCTGACCCACGAGCTGATCCGCCACCGCCACTTCTCCTACTCGCAGCTGTCCCAGCGCTACGTGCCGGAGAACGACGCCGCGGTGGTGGAGCCCGACATCATCGCGAACGACCCGGAGCTGCACGAGAAGTTCGTCGAGGCGGCCGAGGCCAGCGCGGCGGCTTACGACGAGCTGCTGGCCGCGCTGGAGGAGCGGTTCGCCGACGAGCCGAAGGCGACGCTGCGCCGCAAGCAGGCCCGGCAGGCCGCCCGCTCGGTGCTGCCGAACGCCACCGAGACCCGCATCGTCGTCACCGGCAACTACCGCGCCTGGCGGCACTTCATCGGGATGCGCGCGTCCGAGCACGCCGACGTCGAGATCCGTGCGCTGGCCGTGGAATGCCTGCGCCAGCTGCAGAAGGCGGCGCCGAACGTCTTCAGCGACTTCGAGATCACCGAGCTGGCGGACGGCACGGAGGTCGCCTCCAGCCCGCTCGTCACCGAAGGCTGACCCCGTCAGGCAAGTTCTCGCCGCTCTGAGTGGAACCCGTTGCGGTTTCGCGCAGTCCAACTGGGCGCCTCGGTCATCTGATTGGATGAACGAGGGGTTCAGATCGTTTGCGCTGCGTGGTCGCGCGTGCGCACGGGTGTGAGGACATCGCAGTGGTGGAGCAGGTCGGGTCGGGCGCGCAGACCAGGCTGATCGGTGGTCGGTACCAGGTGGTCCAGGAGCTCGGCCGCGGTGGCATGGGCATCGTCTGGCGGGCGTGGGACCAGGTGATCGGCCGCGAGGTCGCGATCAAGGAGCTGCACCTGCCCGACGGCGTGCCGCCGGCGGAACGCCAGGTCTACGAGGAGCGGGTGCTCCGCGAGGCCCGCACGGCGGGGCGGCTCAACGACCCCGCGGTGGTCACGGTGCATGACGTGCTCGCCGAGTCCGGCACGACCTACATCGTGATGGAGCTGGTGCAGGCGGTCACGCTCAACCAGCACGTCGCCCAGCACGGTCCGCTGCGCCCGGAGCAGGCCGCTGACCTGGCTCGACAGGTGCTCTCCGCGCTGGAGAGCGCGCACGCGGCGGGCATCGTGCACCGCGACGTCAAGCCGAGCAACATCATGGTCGCCGACGGCCGCGTCAAGCTGGCCGACTTCGGCATCGCGCAGACCCTCGACGACCCGCGGCTGACCACCAGCGGCGCGATCGTCGGTTCGCCGTCGTTCATGGCGCCGGAGCGGTTGCAGGGCGCGGACGCGAGCCCGGCCAGCGACCTGTGGTCGTTGGGCGCGACGTTGTTCTTCGCGGTGGAGGGCTGGATGCCCTTCGAACGCCAGACCACCGCGGCCACCTTGAACGCGGTGCTGAACGAGCACCCGCAGCTCTCCCGTCCGCACGGCGTCGTCGGATCGGTGATCGCCGGTCTGCTGATCAACGACCCGCGTGCGCGGTTCACCGGCCCGCAGGTCCGCGCGCTGCTGGACAGCGTGCCCGCCAACGGCGCGCCCGAGCAGACGCGGCCGGCCACTCGCGTGGCGTCACCGCAGCAGCCGAAGCGGAGCCGGAAGCCGTGGTTGATCGGCGGAGCCATCGCCGCAGTGGTGCTGTTCCTCGCCGGCCTGCTGGTCGGGCGGTTCGCGCTGGTCGGCGGTGGTGATCCGGTCGCGATGGAGCCGACGCTGACCTTCGGCAAGGGCGGTGACGTCGAGGCCCTCGCCATGGACAGTGACAAGTGCGGAATCGGCAAGGTCGCGGCCGGGGCCAACCTCACCCAGGGCACGTCGTGCATGGATCCGCACGACTTCGAGCTGTACGCGGAATCCAGCGTGTTCGGCTCCGGTGACTACGACCTGCCCTACCCGGGCGAGGAAGACCTGGCCCGCTTCGGCGAGGCCTACTGCTCGGTCTACTTCAACTCGAACAAGGTCCTCACCCCGGGCAAGCAGACGGCGCTGCGCTTCGTCGCGCTGATCCCGTCCGAGCAGAGCTGGAAGGACCGGGCGGTCAGCGCCACCAGCGGCGAGACCCTGGGTGACCAGGACGTCCACTGCGCCGCCTACAGCGCGAACGGCGACAAGCTGCAGACCTCCATCACCGGCTGACCGGCGGCTCCGGGCACCTCGCGCTCGGAGCACGGGACGACATGCCGGGGCGTTCGGGGCGGAAGGCCGGAAGTGGATCACCGGTACGCACTAAGGTGGGCTCATGGGTGTCGCCAGCGATGAACGCCAGCAGTTGTGCGATCTGTTCGAGCAGCTCGGTCCGGACGCGCCGACGCTGTGCGAGGGGTGGGCGACCCGGGACCTCGCCGTGCACCTGGTGGTGCGGGAGCGCCGACCCGACGCGCTGGCCGGGAAGTTCCTGAAGTCGCTGTCCGAGCGCAGCGAGCGGATCGAGGACGAGCTGCGGGCCCTGCCCTGGCCCGAGCTGGTCGACCAGGTGCGGCAGGGGCCGCCGAAGTGGAACCCGATGGGCCTGGCGGGCGTGGACGAGGCGGTCAACGCCGCCGAGTTCTTCGTGCACCACGAGGACGTCCGCCGCGCCCAGCCGGACTGGCAGCCCAGGCCGTCGGAGCCGGAGCGCGAAGAGGCGCTGTGGAAGTCGCTGGGCCGGATGGCGCGCATGTTCTACGGCCGCAGCCCGGTGGGCGTGGTGCTGCGCCGTCCGGACGGCACGGAGATCGCGGCCAAGCGCGGTCCGCGCACGGTCCGGATCCTCGGCGAGCCGAGCGAGCTGGTCCTGCACGCGTTCAGCCGACGTGCTGCGAAGGTCACGTTCGACGGCAACGAGGCCGACGTGCTCGCGGTCCAGGATTTGCGCCGTTCCCTCTGACCTCGGAGACGGAAACTCCGCCGCAACAGGCCCGTCGAGCCGGAAGATGCACGGCTGAGAACGGGCTCAGGTGAGGGGTTTTCGGAATGTGCCGTGATCCCGGTCCGGGCGCTCTGAGCAGGGAAGTCACCAGGTAGCGTCGGGGGCATGACCGCCTGCCCCACTGCGATTCCGGGCCGCCCGTTCGGCCGCGTCCTGACCGCCATGGTCACGCCGTTCGACGAGGACGGGAAGCTCGATCTCAAACTGGCCCAGGAGCTGGCCACGTACCTGGTGGACAGCGTCGGGAACGACGGGTTGGTCGTCAACGGCACCACCGGCGAGAGCCCCACGACCAGCGACCACGAGAAGGAGCAGCTGCTGCGCGCCGTGGTCGAAGCGGTGGGGGACCGCGCGACCGTGGTGGCCGGTGCGGGCACCAACAACACCGAGCACTCCGTCGAGCTCGCCCGCTCCGCGGAGAAGGCCGGGGCGCACGGTCTGCTCGTGGTCACGCCGTACTACTCGCGGCCGCCGCAGGAGGGCCTGTTCCAGCACTTCTGGACGGTCGCCGACGCCACCGAGCTGCCGGTGATGCTCTACGACATCCCGCCGCGCTCCGTCGTGCCGATCCAGGTCGACACGCTCAAGCGGCTGGCCGAGCACCCGCAGATCAAGGCGGTCAAGGACTCCAAGCACGACCTGCTGGCGGGCAGCGAGGTCCTGGCGGCCACCGACCTCGCCTACTACTCGGGCGAGGACCCGCTGAACCTGCCGTGGCTGTCGGTCGGCGCGGTCGGTTTCGTCAGCGTGATCGGCCACGTCGTGGGCGACCGCCTGCGCAGCATGCTCGACGCCTACGAGGCCGGTGACGTCGCGGGCGCCCGGGAGATCCACAACGGTCTGCTTCCGGTGTACCGGTCGATGAACTTCGTCGGCGGGGTCATCTTCTCCAAGACGGCATTGCGGTTGTGCGGGTACGAAACGGGCCAGCCGCGGCTGCCGCTGCCCGCCGCCACCGAGGAGCAGGTTCGGTTGATCACCAGCGACCTGTGGGATGCTGGCCTGGTATTGGTCAATCCGGACGCCGCACAGAGGTGAACCAGCGTTGAGCGCAAAGGCGACAGCCACCGAGTACCACCCGGTGACGCCGATTTCTTCGGCCCCACCGCCCCAGTTGGCCGAGGGTGGGCTGCGAGTCGTTGCGCTCGGCGGCATCGGCGAGGTCGGTCGGAACATGACCGTCTTCGAGTACGACGGCCGGCTGCTGGTCGTCGACTGCGGTGTGCTGTTCCCCGAGGACGACGCGCCGGGCGTGGACCTGATCCTGCCGGACTTCGCGGCGATCGAGAACCGGCTCGAGGACATCGAGGCGCTGGTGCTCACGCACGGCCACGAGGACCACATCGGGGCGGTGCCGTTCCTGCTGCGCCTGCGCCCGGACCTGCCGGTGGTGGGTGCGAAGTTCACCCTCGCGCTGCTGGCGGCCAAGTGCCGCGAGCACCGGCTGAACCCGGTGCTGGTGGAGGTCTCCGAGGGCGAGCGCAGCAAGCACGGCGCGTTCGACCTGGAGTTCTTCGCGGTCAACCACTCCATCCCGGACGCGCTGGCGGTGGCCATCCGCACACCGGCCGGGGTCGCGCTGCACACCGGTGACATCAAGCTGGACCAGCTGCCGCTGGACGGCCGGCTGACCGACCTGGCCGGGTTCTCCCGGCTCGGCGACGAGGGCGTGGACCTGTTCCTGGTCGACTCCACCAACGCCGAGGTGCCCGGGTTCGTCACGCCGGAGCGCGAGATCGGCCCGGTGCTGGACAACGTGATCGGCAAGGCGACGCAGCGGGTCATCGTGGCCTGCTTCGCCAGCCACGTGCACCGCGTGCAGCAGGTGCTCGACGTCGCCGAGGCGCACGGCCGCAAGGTCTGCTTCGTCGGCCGCTCGATGGTGCGCAACATGGGCATCGCAGCGGACCTGGGCATGCTGAACGTGCCGGACGGCCTGCTGGTCGACCTCGACGAGGCGCTGTCCATGCCCGAGCACGAGGTCGCGTTCGTCTCGACCGGTTCGCAGGGCGAGCCGCTGTCCGCGCTGTCCCGGATGGCGCGCGGCGAGCACAAGCAGATCCGCATCCGCGCCGGTGACACCGTGGTGCTGGCCAGCTCGCTGATCCCGGGCAACGAGACCGCGGTGTTCGGCGTGGTCAACGGCCTGGTGCGGCTGGGTGCGCAGGTGGTGCACCAGGGGCACGCGAAGGTGCACGTGTCCGGGCACGCCTCGGCCGGTGAGCTGCTGTACCTCTACAACGCGGTGCGCCCGAGCAACGTGATGCCGGTGCACGGCGAGTGGCGGCACCTGCGGGCGAACGCCGAGCTCGCGCGGCTGACCGGTGTGCCCGCGGACCGCGTGGTGATCGCCGAGGACGGCGTGGTGGTCGACCTGCTCGACGGGATCGCCAGCATCGCCGGGCGCGTCGAGGTCGGTCACGTCTACGTCGACGGCCTGTCCGTCGGCGACGTGGGGGAGTCGACGCTGTCCGATCGCCTGGTGCTGGGCGAGGGCGGGTTCATCGCGATCACGGTCGCGGTGGAGGCCGCGACGGGCCGCGCGGTGTCGTCGCCGACGATCTCCGGGCGCGGCTTCTCCGACGACCCGAAGGCGCTGGACGACGTGGTGCCGCTGGTCGAGATGGAGCTGGCCCGCACCGAGGCGGAGGGCATCACCGACACCCACCGGATCGCGCAGGCGGTGCGCCGCGTGGTCGGCCGCTGGGTCGCCGAGACCTACCGCCGCCGTCCGATGATCGTGCCCAACGTGCTGCCGGTCGGATCCTGATCCATCCCCCGTACGAGCGGTCGTTTCGGCCGCTCCATCCCACTTTTCCGATTACTCCGCGTTGTTCGGTTCGCCACCGGGTGGTCTGCGGTCCTCGTTGGAGGGACACGGCAGGCCCCGGTGGAGATCCGCTGGGACTGTGGTGACGCCGGTCCGGAGGTGCCCACCCCGACGCGGGGGCGCGGCGGACCGGCGGAACCGCCAAATCGGAGGATTGGGGTCTTCAGGTGCGTACTTCAACTCGACTTCTCGGTGCAGCGGCCGCAGCGGCTGCGATGCTGGCGATCGGTTCCCCGGCCTTCGCCGACAGCGCCGACAACGACGGGATCAACCTGCTGAACGACAACAACGTCAGCGTGCTGCCGATCCAGTTGTGCGGCAACAACGTCGGTGTCCTGGCGCTGGTCGCACCGATCGGCTCCCCGCAGGCCAACTTCTGCGTCAACGCACCGATCTGGGACCACTGACCCAGAACCTCGCGCACCAGAAGGGGCGCGCGCCCCCCCCAGCGCGGCGCGA
>NZ_JBEOVY010000045.1:0-31643 GCF_040295745.1 Saccharopolyspora sp. NPDC002686 | reverse complement strand
AGCACTTTGTGGGGTTATAGCGCCACAAAGTGCTCACGAGCCTTGACCAGAAGGAATGGGCGACTCGGCGGGGTTCGCCGTTGCGGCAGCTGGCAGGGGCAGGAGTTTCAGGGGGGCCTCGGTGGTGCGAAGCGCGGGCGCCTTTGTTTGTCCACTGTGGCTTGATTGAGCTGATGCCGTCCACCTGGTTCGGCCGCGATACGCGGGCTGGGGCGGGCGGACGAGGTCGGTGTTCACCGCTCGTGGAGGAGGGCCACCAGGAAGGTCGAGTCGTCGGTGAACGGGCGAAGGTCCCAAGTGGACAGCAGCAGGTCGGGCTCGAGCCCGACCGCCGCCGCATCGGCGAAGAAGTCAGCGAACTCGTAGCCGCGGCCGGCACCGAAGCCGATCACGACCCGGCCGCCCGGCGCGAGGTGCGCGCGGAACCGCTCCAGCACGGCACTGCGCGTGCTCGGCGCCAGGAAGGTCATCACGTTCCCGGCACAGACGATCGCGTCGAACGGCGCGGTGATGCCCCGGGCGGGGAGGTCGAGCTCGGCCAGGTCGCCGACCAGCCAGCGCGGCCCCGGGTGGTCCTGCTCGGCGGCCTCGATCAGGACCGGGTCGACATCGACGCCGACGACGTCGTGCCCGGCTCCGGCCAACTGGCCGCCGACCCGGCCCGGACCGCACCCGGCGTCGAGGATGCGGGCGCCGCGCGGCACCGCGGTGTCCACGAGGCGGGCCTCCCCGGCGAGGTCGTCCCCGGCGCGAGCCATGGAGCGGAAGCGTTCGACGTACCAGGAGGAGTGCCCGGGATCGGCGGTGACCTTCTGCATCCAGATGCTCTGCTCAACCATGCCCGCATTCTCCCGGAACGAGACGCCCACCTGCCACGACCTCTTCGCGGCGGCTTGGACGATCGCACAGGCGATCCAGCTTCTCGCCCATGGATTCGTCCGAGGTGGCTCGGTTGAATCGCTGCCATGAGCAACGACACCACCCTCGTCCTCGGCGCCACCGGCAAGTCCGGTCGCCGGGTCGCCGCCCGGTTGCGGCTGCGCGGCACCCCGGTGCGCGCCGCATCCCGGTCCGGCCGGACGCCGTTCGACTGGTCCGACCCAGCCGGGTGGGATCCGGCGCTGCAGGGCGTCGCCGCCGTCTACGTCGTGCCTCCGGCCGTTCCCGGCCCGGTGCACGAGTTCGTGAGACGGGCCGAGGCCGCCGGCGTGCGACGTCTGGTCCTGCTCTCCGGGCGCGGAGCCGACACCTGGGGCGACACGACGTTCGGGCTGGACATGCGCTCGGCCGAGGACGCCGTGCGCGGCTCGGCGCTGGAGTGGACCGTGCTGCGGGCGTCGAACTTCGCCCAGAACTTCGACGAGGACCTCTTCCACGCCCCGCTGAGGGCCGGCGAGCTGGCACTGCCGGCCGGCGCAGTTCCCGAGCCGTTCATCGACCTCGAGGACGTCGCCGACGTCGCGGACGCGGTGCTGGCCGAGCCCGGTCGGCACGAAGGACAGGTCTACGAGCTCACCGGACCCCGCGCGTTGACCTTCGCGGAGGCCGTCGACCTGATCTCCCGGGCGTCCGGGCAGCCCATCACCTACAAGCAGATCTCCCCGGCCGAGTACACCGAGGTCCTGGTCGACCAGGGCTTAAACGAGGACGACGCCCACCACGTCGCCGAGATGTTCGTCATGATGGAGCGCGGAGTGATCGCCGGGACGACCGACGACGTCGCCGCCGTGCTGGGCCGACCGCCCCGCACCTTCGAGGAGTACGTCGTGAGGGTCGCAGCGGCCGGAGCCTGGCAGCGATGACCGCCCGGCAGCTCCCCGCTCGGAGGGCTGCCCCCCGAAAAGCTCTGCTGGCACACGAATTCCTGCTGAGGAGAAACGTCAAGTGCACAGTCTGGTAGTTGTTGCCCACCCCGACGTCGCGTCGCTGACGCACGGGCTCGCCCGCGAGGTGACCACGGCTCTCTCGGACGACGGGAGGTCCGCCGAGCTGGTCGACCTCGCGGCCGAAGCGTTCGATCCCCGCTTCACCGCAGCCGACCTGCTGCACTACCGCGGCGAGGGGCCCACACCGCCGGATGTCGTGGCCGAGCAGGCGAGGTTGGACCGCGCCCAGCAGTTGGTGCTCGTCTTCCCGGTGTACTGGTGGTCCATGCCGGCCCTGCTGAAGGGATGGATCGACCGGGTGTTCGTCAACGGCTGGGCCTTCGAGTACTCCCCGGTCGGCGGCGTGCTCCCCAAACTGGATCAGCTGAGCGTGCACCTGCTGGCCGTGGCAGGTGGTGATGCGGACGGATACGAACGCCACGGCTACAGCAACGCACTCCGGACTCAGATCGAGCACGGCATCTTCGGGTTCTGCGGCGCGAGCATCGCCTCGACCCGCATCGTGCACGACTCCGAAACCGCGTCGGTCGAGGCGCTCGCAGCGGAGGTGAGCTCCACCGCGAAACAGGTCTCGACGTTGCCGGCCGTGCTCTGAATCCAAGAGGGCCGACAAGACGATCCGGAATCCGATCGCAATGGCGGGACCCGGAAAACGGGCATCGAAACCACGCCCGAAAGCAAAAGCTCCTGTCGGCGTTTTCGCCGACAGGAGCTTGAAAAATAATGTGGTGCGCGATACTGGGATTGAACCAGTGACCTCTACCGTGTCAAGGTAGCGCTCTCCCACTGAGCTAATCGCGCGAGGCGGAGGCGGGAATCGAACCCGCGTACAGGGCTTTGCAGGCCCTTGCCTAAGCCACTCGGCCACTCCGCCGGACTCCGCTTCCACACCGGAATCGGCTGGAACGCCAGAGGATCCAGAGCGGATGACGGGACTCGAACCCGCGACCCTCACCTTGGCAAGGTGATGCGCTACCAGCTGCGCTACATCCGCGTGCCTGCGACTTCCGGGTCCCGGGCTTCCGGGGCCGTCCGTCGCGTTGCACAGTGAACTCTAGACCACGCCCTCGAGCGCGATCAACGGGGGGTCCAACTGCCGCTCGGCGCGGTCCGCGCCGAGCCCGTTGTTCCTGGTCAGCCGAGGTCGTGGGGCAGCAGCCGGGTCAGCGCCTCGTCGACGTCGACCCACAGGTTCTCGTTGCCCGGGACCACGACGTCGTACGTGCGGTCGAGGAAGTCGGCCAGCTCCTGCGCCGAGGCCTCGAACACCGCGTGGCCCGACGGCGAGCTCAGCTCGATCGCCACGACCTCCGGGTCGTCGACGGCCGGGCGGATGGTGACGTCGCCTTCGCCGGCGTGCGCGATCAGCCCGTCGGCCAGCAGGTCGCGGGCGAACACCCACTCGACCCAGCCGGCGCGGCCGGTGCGGAACGCGGCCACGACCGCGTAGGGGTCGCTGGTGTCGTAGCGCAGTTCGACCTGGACCGGCACGGCAGGCGCCTGCGGGGCCAGGAGGTCAAAGACCGCAGTGGAACGCAGAGTGACGTGATCGTTACGCATGGTTCTCCCCTTTCTGCTCCCTCCCGGTCCCTTTATCGACCGAGCAACACAGTTGTGACGCCTTAGCGGGCTCAAACGCTCGCGACTTTCGCTCAGATCACCCGTACGGGGCAGGGTGCACTTCGCTGGGCAATCAGTTGGATGCGGTGCGTGTCCGCATCGGCCTCCGGGTTCGGGGGTGGTCGCGGATCGTCGCCCCGATCGGGGGCGCGCCGCATCCGTGGTCCACACCAGAGGAAGAGATCCACTGCGAACGAGTCCGGTGGGGGAGTCGGGCCGCAAGACCTGAACTCGTCCGGTGACCGGGTCGGTTACTGTCCGCAACCGAGCGAACCGGGTCCGCTTCTGGCCTTCGATCCGTCGCCCCCGCCCTGCGAATTTTCGCCTTCGCGTCCGGTTTGACCACCGGGTTTACCGCTCCGCCGACTTCGCGTGACGTCTCCTCAACAATAGGGGATGGACGCACCCGTGCGGTCACGCGCGCGGCTGGTTGGTGAGACGCTCACCACTGCATATCCCCGGATCGGGGGAATGTCGTACTGCACCGCGATTACAGTGCAGGCGTACACCCGAACGCCCGGTCGAGAGTGGCGTCACACTGTGACCAGGATCGAAGCCGTGCAACAGGGCCGAAGGGCCCGGTCCGGCCCGGCGGCGGCCATGAGAACGGTCACAATTCCGGCGGCGCCGGAGCCCACCGACGCCCGACTGTCGGCTTGACATCCGCCGCGCCGGAACCGGTGCCAAGCGAGCTCAGCGGTGCGAACGGGCCGTACCCTGGTTCGACCGGGCACTCCGGCCCGCACGAGCCCGCACGACCGAGCAGGTGGGAGCCCTGAGCGAGAGCACCGAGTCGGACACCCGCCCCGACGCCGACGAACCCCGCGCGCCCCGGCTGCGCGACCGCATCCGCGCGTTCCGCGAACGCATCCGCACCAAGCCCGGCTTCAACCTCGCCTACCGCGTGGCGATCGGCGTCATCGGCGGCCTGGTGCTGACCGCGGGCATCGTGATGATCCCCTACCCCGGCCCGGGCTGGCTCGTCGTCTTCGCCGGCCTCGGCATCCTCGCCACCGAGTTCCACTGGGCCGGCCGCGTCAACGCCTTCGCCAAGCGCCACTACCGGCGCTGGGTGGACTGGCTCGGCCGCCAGAGCACGATCACCAAGCTCGCCGTGGGAGCAGGCACCTGCCTGGTCGTGCTGACCACGCTGTGGCTCCTCGGCCTGTTCGCGACCGTCGGCGGTTGGTTTGACCTGCATTGGAACTGGTTGGCCTCCCCCCTGTTCAACCGCTGAAAACGGTCGTGTATTGTTCTTCTTGTCGCCAGGAACGGCGACGACAAAAGAACACGGGCGATTAGCTCAGGGGGAGAGCGCTTCGTTCACACCGAAGAGGTCACTGGTTCGATCCCAGTATCGCCCACTCGAAAATCCCCCCGGCTTGCTTCGCCGGGGGGATTTTCTTCGTCTTCTGTTGTGGGGGCCGAGCCCCCACGCCCCCACGGTGCGGGGGTTGCTCGTCGACTGCTCCTCGCCATGGGTGGCGTTCCCGGCCTGGGTTGGGGGACCAGCTTTTTGGCTCGTTGGCTCGTTCTTCGAACTCGGGGGGCGGAGCACTTCGAGCTTGTGTCCCATGACCCGCTGAACCATGTTCACACGCTCCCGATCATCCGCGAGCCAGGTGGCGTACGGGTGGCGGAGATCGTGGAAACCGGGGTCGCGGTCGGGGTGGCCGGAATTGTTCGGCATCTGCGCTGACGCGCGACACGTGATTGCCTACGGCGACGGTGAGGTCAGGTGGGAGTTCTCCATCGCTTTCCGCGTGAAACCTCAGTTCGGGGAGTCCCGGAGTAGCTCGGAGTCGCGGCGCGTGGAATGGGTGCCGCGGGACCGCATCGGAGAGCTCACCATCCACCTGTCCGTCCGGCTGCGGATCGAGCACGCTCTGGAGCTGTGCGAGGTGCCGTGGAACTCGCGGGATTTCGCGCAGTGCGAGAGGGGCTTTCGGTCGATGCGGCTGCCGCGTCGTGCGCCCACCGGGGTCAGTGCTTCAGCGCCAATTTGAGGGCGACGATCAGCAGGCCGATCGCGAGGTTGACTGCGTTGGTGAGGACCACTTGGCGCCAGATGGCGCCTGCGCGCCGTGCGGCAGCGGTCGCCCAGCCCATCTGGCTGATCAGAGCGGCGGCGAGGGCGAGCCAGGCCGCGCCCTGGACGTCGAGGCCCAGCAGGGGGCTGATGAGCACGGCGACCGTGGGAGGCACGGCGGCCTCCACGATGGGCCACTCCTCGCGGCACACGTGCAGCACGGTTCGTCTGCTCAGGGAGCGCTGTGCCATGCGTGCGCCGAAGAGCTGGGCATGGACGTGCGCGAGCCAGAAGACGATCCCCGTGGTCAGCAGCAGCAACGCCAGCTCCAGCCGCGGGAAGGCTCCGAGCGTGCTGGCTCCGACCACGACGGAGGCGGCGAGCAGCGAACCGTAGACGCCACCGGTGTAGTCGGCGTGAGCTCGGCGTTCCGCTCTCCGCGCCCGGGCCTGCGCCCTGAACTTGTCCAGCATCCTTCGCTCCCGAGGTCAGACACCGGACACGCGGCGTCCACCGTCGTGCCGGTCTTCGCGCGGCCGGTCCGGAAAGCCGGGCCACCTCCTCAATGCTCGTCAACCAGCGGTGCCGCCGCTGCCCAGCGCTTTTGCGCAGGTCAGCGGGCCACCACACGCCAGCCGCAGCACGCCAGGACGCACGTGCCTCGGCAGGCGCGCCCAGTGCCGGGGCGGGAAGATGGGAACGTCCCGGCCCATTGGTTGGCGGGAGGTGGGGGCATGGAGATCAAGCCTCAGGCGGTCGTCCTCCCCAAGGAAACGGATCATCTCGAACAGGGGAAGTACGGGCCTGTATTCCCCAGGACTCCTGCGTGTTACGGGTTCACCATCGTCGCGCGGGTCAAGCCCGGCCACGCCGACGCGATGCGCCAGTACGGCTACGCACTGGCCGAAGCGCTGGAAAAGGATCCGTACCTTCTCGCACCGCTGAAGCTGCACTACCTGCGCTGGGTCCTCTTCGACGACGACACGCGCTTCATGTACCAGGGGATCTTCGACACCGACTTCGACAAGTACACCGAAGACGCCGTCGCACTGTTCTCGAAGGCGGGCGTGAGCACGGCGTTCGAGCACCTGGAGGGGTTCCCGGAGGACTGGCGGACCAATCCGGAGGCGTTCGTCAGGTTCGTCCGCGAGCACCACTGCCCGAGCTTCATCGAGTACGGGGAGTACCCGTACTACACGGCGGACGAGATCAAGAAGGCTCTGCGGATCAAGAGCGCCCTATCCGAGATGCTCGACCAGATGCAGTGAAGCCGGGAGCTGGGCGATGAGCGAGACCAGAACAGCACGGACCTACAACCAGCGGCACATTCCCCGGAAGTACACCCCTGCCGGGCGGCGAGTGAGCATCTACGTCTCGTGGAGCTATCCCGCCGAGGCGGGCCGGAACCCCGCCGAGCTGGACAACCGGTTCTCCACCTTGACGGAGGTGCGGCGGGTGGCGTGGCCGGCCTACGAGGACCCGAAGTGGTCGGACCCCTATCGGTTCCAGCAGACCATCGCGGGATCGCTGGAGCTGTTCTTCTGGGCCTGGGTGGCGTTCCAGGACTACGTCGAGGAGGTCACCGGGCATCCCGTCCCGGTGTACCAGCGCATCGACCAGGCCGGTTTCCCCACCCCGCTCGATGAGCGGGTGCTCGACGACACGGACGTCCTGTTCGTCTTCGGACTGGACCACATGATCACCAGGCAGGAGGCGCAGCCCGGCGAGATCGAGGCGCTGCGGTCCTACCTGGCCCGGGAGGACGCCCGCCTGGTGCTGGGACCCCACCACGACGTCGGTGCGTCGGACGATCTGTCCGTGCGGGAGGTGGAGCACCGCCACCACGGCGATCCCCTGGTACCCCGCCAGCAGCGGTTCGCCACCTACGTCCGCGATCTGATGAAGGGCCTGGACGTGCCCGTCATCAACCGGTACGGGCTGCGTCCCGCCACCGGTGACGACAACCGGATCGCCCCCTTGTCGACCGCCAGGGATCTGGACGAGAAGGGGTGGCTGAACGGGGTCGCGAACTTCAACTTCCACATGCACCTGCCGCACTACGCGGTGACGACCGACGAGCCGAAGGCCATCCACGTGCTGGCCCGGCAGCCGATCGACACCTCCCGACCCCACCCGTTCAGCGAGGAGGGGAACACCGAGTTCAACATGTTCTTGTGGATGCCCCCGAGCGGTGACCGCGCGGCCGACGTGCTGCTGGCCGATTCCACGATCTTCAGCACGCTCTTCGGCGCCGACGACAGCCTGCGGAACTTCTGGCGCAACCTCGTTACGTAGCGATGCCGCAGGGAGGCCGACGTGAGCGCACCCACGGACGTCACACTCGAACTCGACGACATCCAGCGCGGGGTCCTCAGCCCGCGCCCCACCCCGTACTCGGCCACGTACCTGGTGTTCCGCATCGACGACCGGGACCGAGGCCGGGAGTTGATGCGGCGCGCGAGCGCGGCCGCCACCTCGGCCGCCGACACCTCCAGCCCCCTCGGGGACACCTGGGTCAGTGTCGCTGTCACGTACTGGGGCCTGCAGGCGCTGGGTGTGCCGCGCTCCTCGCTGGAGTCGTTCGCCTGGGAGTTCCGGCAGGGCATGGCGGCCCGCGCACGAGCGCTGCGCGACGAAGGGGCGAGCAGCCCGCAGCACTGGGAAGCACCGCTCGGCACGCGCGACGTCCATGTGGTGATCGCGGCTGTCGCCCCCGAC
This sequence comes from Saccharopolyspora sp. NPDC002686, assembly GCF_040295745.1. Taxonomy (NCBI): domain Bacteria; kingdom Bacillati; phylum Actinomycetota; class Actinomycetes; order Pseudonocardiales; family Pseudonocardiaceae; genus Saccharopolyspora; species Saccharopolyspora sp. NPDC002686. Next base: position 23,390 of record NZ_JBEOVY010000045.1, on the reverse strand, counting down.
CCCCTGCGCCTGGAGGCGGCCATCGACCGCGCCCGGCCCGCCTACGACCGCCTGTCCGGCGTGACGTCGATCTGGCGGCAGGACTGCTCCGCGCTGCCCACCGAGAAGGAACACTTCGGCTACCTCGACGGCGTCAGCCATCCGGCCGTCGAAGGCAGCGGCATCCCGGGGTCCAACAGGCTGGAAACGCCGCTGAAGGGCGGGGAGTTCGTCCTCGGCTACCCGGATGAGATCGGCGGTCTCCGGACGCCGCAGCCGGCCGTGCTCGGGCGCAACGGCAGCTACGCGGTCTTCCGCAAACTCCACCAGGACGTCGCCGCGTTCAGGCGCTACCTCAAGGACAACTCCACCGGCGCCCAGGACGAAGAACTGATCGCCGCGAAGATCATGGGCCGCTGGCGCAGCGGGGCCCCGCTGGCCCTCGCCCCGCAGCACGACGACCCCGCACTCGGCACGGACCCCCGCCGCCGCAACACCTTCCTGTACGAGCAGGACGACCCGACGGGATTCACCACGCCCGGCGGCTGCCACATCCGCCGGGCCAACCCGCGCGACGCCTCGGTGGCAGGGGAGGTACGGCTGCACCGCATGATCCGGCGCGGCGCCATCTACGGTCCGCCGCTGCCCGAAGGCGTCCTGGAGGACGACGGAGCGGACCGCGGCCTGATGTTCGCGTTCATCGGCGCCCACCTGGGCCGGCAGTTCGAGTTCGTCCAGTCGCAGTGGATGAACGACGGCGTCTTCTTCGGGGCCGGTGACACGAAGGACCCCGTCGTCGGCGCCGCGGACGGACAGACCGGCTACACCATTCCCCGGCGGCCCGTACGGCGCCGCCTCGCCCCGCTGCCCCGGTTCGTCGTCACCCGTGGAGGCGAGTACTGCTTCCTGCCGAGCCTGAGTGCCCTGCGCTGGCTCGGAGACCTTCGCGACTGACGGGCGGGCAAGCGCCATGGACGCCCTGCACCTCGTCCTCAACGCGGTCACCGTGATCTTCATCGCGGCCACCATGTTCGCCGCCGGCCTGCGAGCCACCGTCCCGGCACTGCGCGGCGTCTTCGCCGACATTCCGCTTCTGCTGCTGGCGCTGATCGCCAACATGGTGGTCATCCCGCTGCTCGGCTGGGGCATCGGAGCACTGTTCGGTCTTCCCGCGGCTGCCTTCATCGCCCTCGTCCTGATCGCCTCGTCCCCGGGCGGCCCCTTCGGGGCGAAGCTGGCGACGGTGCAGCGAGGGGACGTCGTCGCGGGCGCGGCGATGCAGGTACTGCTCGCCTCCCTCGGCAGCCTCACCTTCGCCCCCACCGCCAACGCCATCCTCACCGTCGCCGACATCGGCACGAAGGTCTCCCTCGACGTCGGCGCGCTGGTGCGGACGGTGGCGCTCCTGCAACTCGTCCCGTTCGCCATCGGCCTGCTCCTGCGCCGCTACGCCGAACCCACCGCACAGTCATGGCAGTCCACGGCAGCCGCCGTCTCCAACGTCACCTTCCTGATCGTGCTGGCAGGCATGCTGCTCGGCAGCTGGCGCGATGTCGCCGACCTCTTCGGCTCCCTCGCCCTGCTCGCCGGCTTCCTGCTCGCCGCATTCGCCTTCGCCGTGGGAACGCTGCTGGCCACCGGCCCGATCACACGCCGCACCACCATGGGAGGCGTCGCCTCAGTGCGCAATGCCGGCCCCGCCCTGGCCGCCATCGGCCTCGCCTTCGCCGACCAGCCCGCCGTCCTCGGCGCACTCGCCGCGATCCTCCTCAGCGGCCTGGCGGCAGCCCTCCCCATCGCCACACTGCTCAGCAAGCGCAGGAGTACCCCAGACGCTGCCGCTCCGGGCAACTGAGCTGCGGTGATTGGGCCTCAACTGCATTGAACGGGCTGTTGCCGTTTGTGCTGCTGGGGCTCGTGGCCGGTGGTTCTTCGGGGCTGGTTCAGGTTTGGTTTGCTGCTTCTGCTTGTTCTTTCAGGATGTCGTTGTGGCCTGCGTGGCGGGCGAACTCTTGGATCATGAGCAGGTAGATCCATCGGAGGGTCACCGTGCCGACCGAGGCGTGGTGGCGGGTGGCGTCCAGCTCTGCTTCTGCGGCGATCTCGCGGGCTCTGGTGCTGGCTCGTTCGAATTCCGCTATCACGTCGGCGACCGTTTCGTCGTTGCTGACCGTGAAGCTGGCTTCGCCCACCATGGGGCCGTCGCATTCTGATTCCGGCAGGCCGCCCAGGATGTGCTGGAACCACTTCCGCTCTGCGAACGCTGCGTGCTTGATCAGGCCGATCGACGTCGTCCTGGACGGGACGAGGCGGCGGCGGGCCTCCGCTTCGGAGAGGCCTCGGACCGTGTCGATCAGTTCGGCTCGGGTGTGGTCGAGGACGTACTCGAGCATCTGGCGCTCTGGGCCGTCGGTGATGCGGGTCGGGACCTTCATGTCGTGCGCTTCCCTTCGTGGACAGCGTGGCGGTCGCGGTTTCCCGGTTGGTTGGCTGGTGGTGCTGCTGGGGGTGCCGGATTCGGCGAGACGGCCGGTGAGCGGTGATGATGTCGCTCGCGGGCGAGCGGGCCGGTTGATCGGTTCGGTGGCGAACGCGGAATCCGGGCCGGGAGGGATGTCGTCGGCGGCCAGTGCCTGGGGTGCCGAGACGATGGGACCGGCTATACCCCGGACTTCGCGTCCGGGCTGCCGCAGAGGTCCCGCTGGGGTCAACGTACCACGGTGGAGGTGAGACCGGGGTTCCCGACGACGGGGGAACGCTTCCTGCGGGTGAAGCCGCGCACTGCCGCGGATGGTCTGCTGCGTAGTCGAGAGTCGTTGGGTGCCAAGGGCATTCCGGTCGGTTCGGGGCTGTTGGTGCTGCGGCCGGGTTCTGCTCTTCGACGTTGCCGGGTTGTCGAGGCGGCGATGGTGCGTGTGAGCTCTGCCCGCCCGGTCGACGGGTTCGCGGGGGTCGCCGTACGCTGACCTGCGTGGGTTTGAAGGGGATCTCGAGTGGTGAGGGCTTTCGGTCGTGACGCGCGGGAGTGGTAGTTCTGGTTCGCGTCGGCCGGGACCCCAGGTGATCGTCGATGCCGCGGTTCGCTGCTTCTACCAGCACGGGTACGACGGGTCGTCGGTCCGGGACATCGCTCAAGAAGCCGGGGTGACCCCCGCCGCGCTCTACCACTACTACTCCTCCAAGCAGAACCTCCTGGTGGACATCATCGCCAGGTTCATGGCCAGTTCGATCGACAAGACCGAAGCCGCGCTGCGGCGGGCCGGCCCGGACCCGGTGGCGCGGTTGTTCGCCGCCGCGCAGGCGCACGTGCTCTGGAACGCGTCCGACGTGGCCTCCAGCTTCATAGTCAACAGCGAGATCAGGAGCCTCGAACCCGCGAACCGCGAGCAGAACATCGCGCAGCGGGACAGGTTGCAGCGGCTCTTCGACGCGTGCGTGGAAGAAGGCTGCGCCGAAGGCGTTTTCACGGCTCCGTGGCCGCTCGAGGCGAGTCGAGCGGTCGTCGTCATGTGCACGTTCGTGGCTCGCTGGTACCGGGAATCCGGGCCGCTCAGCCCCGAGGAGATCGCGTGGCGCTACGGGCACATGGCCCTCTCCCTCGTCGGGGCGACGCGGGGCCCGCGGTTCGAACCGCCCACCTACGAGTCGGAGTCCGTCAACGCCCCGTGAACTGCGGGACGCGCTTCTCCACGAACGCCCTCGCCGCTTCACGCCCGTCGTCGGACTCCACGCATTCGGTGTGCCGCCGGGCCTCGAGGTCGAGTGATCGACTGAAGTCCGCGAACTCGCTGTCGACGAGGTTCTGCTTGATCCGCGAGACGGCGAGCGGCGCCGCGGTGGCGATCTTGCCGGCGATGCCGAACACCTCCGGCAGGAGGCGGTTCGCATCGAAGACGCGCGAGACGAGGCCGATCCGCTCGGCCTCGGTGGCGTCGAACGGCTCGGAGACCAGGTACTTCTCGCGCGCTCGGCCGTAGCCGATGATCCGGGGCAACGTCCACGTCCCGCCGAAGTCGCCCGAGAGCCCGGCGTTGAGGAACGCCACGTTGAACTTCGCCTTCGCCGAGGAGTAGCGGAGATCGCAGGCGCACGCCCACGACAACCCAGCGCCCGCGCACGCCCCGTTGATGGCGGCGATGGTCACGGCCGGCATCTCGTGCAGCAGCTTCGAAGTCTCCATGAACCGCCGCAGCAGCCCCGCGCGCGATTCGGGGTCGACGCCGTCGGTGACACCACCGCCAGCGCCCCGGGAGAGGTCGCCACCGGCGCAGAACGCGCGGCCCGCTCCGGTGAGGACCACTGCGCGGATCGAGGGATCGGCGGCGACGGTCTCCAGCGCGCGCGTCGCCTGCTCGAGCAGGTCAGCGGTCATCGAGTTGAGTCGTTCCGGTCGGTTCAGCGTCACCGCCGCGACGCCGTCCTGGACCCGCAGTTGGACAAGTTCGGGCTCGCTCACCGCAGCCGCCTCCAGACTTGGTCAAGCACTGATCAATCGTTTAGATCTATGACCACGTGGTGCAGCGATCATATGCATCAGGGTTGACAGATGTCTAAACAGTTGTTTAGAAATTGCATGACCGCGATCACATCTGGAGGGAGGGGCTCGTGCCAGTTCCCGAACACGGCCAGTTCATCGGCGGTGCGGCGAAACCCGTTGGCGGGCCGTCGATCGAGGTGGAGGACCCGGCTGCGCAGCGCGTCATCGCGACCGTCGCCGACGGGGGACCTGACGACGTCGACCGCGCCGTCGGGGCCGCGCGTGCGGCGTTCGGGAGGTGGGCTGCCACGTCCCCGGCGGACCGGGCCGCGCTGCTGCGCCGGGTCGCCGAGCTCCTCGAAGACCGCCGGGAGGAGATCGCCCAGCTCGTGACGGCCGAGTTGGGGGCGCCGATCCGGATCTCCCGGTCCGTGCACGCGCAGCTGCCGATCACCGTCACCTCGACGACGGCCGACCTGCTCGCATCGCGCCCCTTCGCGGAGCGGCTCGGGAACTCGCTGGTCGTCCAGCAGCCGGTGGGCGTCGTCGCGGCCATCACCCCGTGGAACTTCCCGATGCACCAGGTGACCAGCAAGGTCATCCCGGCGTTGGCGGCCGGTGCCTCGGTGGTGCTCAAGCCCAGCGAGCTCGCCCCGCTGTCGGCGCTGCTCCTCGCCGAGGTCCTGACCGATGCCGGCTTGCCGGGCGGGGTGTTCAACGTCGTCACCGGCGGGCCGGCGGCCGGTCGAGCGCTGGTCGACCACGACGACGTGGACCTGGTCTCGTTCACCGGATCCGTCGAGGTCGGGCGGGCTGTCGCGGCTGCGGCCGCGCGCACGGTCAAGCGCGTGACGCTCGAACTCGGTGGGAAGTCGGCGAGTCTCGTCCTTCCCGACGCCGACATCCCGACGGCCGTGAAGGTCAGCGTCGCGAACGCGTTCTTCAACTCCGGGCAGGCGTGCAACGCGTGGACGCGGATGCTCGTGCCGGCCGACGAGCTGGAACGCGTGAACGAGCTGGCCCTGGCGGCCGCGGCGAAGCACGCGGTGGGGGATCCGGCCGACGACGGGACGCGCATGGGTCCGGTGATCAGCGATCGGCAGCGGGAACGCGTGAGGGAGTTCATCCGCACCGGCTTGAGCGAGGGCGCGCGACTGCTCGTGGGTGGCGAGGCGCCACCGGACGGGGTGGACCGCGGTTACTTCGTGCGGCCGACGGTGTTCACCGATGTGGACCCGGGGTCCACCATCGCGCAGGAGGAGATCTTCGGTCCGGTCCTGTCCATCATCGGCTACCAGGACGAGGACCACGCCGTCGAGATCGCGAACGGCACGCGGTACGGGCTCGGCGGCTCGGTCTGGTCGCAGGACACCGACCGCGCCGTGCGCGTGGCCCAGCGGATCCGCACCGGGCAGGTCGACGTCAACGGCGCGCCCTTCAACCCGGCCGCCCCCTTCGGCGGGTTCAAGTTCTCCGGATACGGAAGGGAACTCGGCGTGCACGGCATGGCCGAGTACCTGGAAACGCAGTCGATCCAGCTTCCCGCTGCCGGTGGCTGAGCGGAGCTGATCCAGTTCGAAATCGGTCCCGAACCGGGGTTTTCCGGTGCGGGGCGGCGCAATCGCGCACCGCGTTGTAGGACAACCCTACGTCCGATGACCGGTTCACCGGTGGTCGAAAGCCGAAAGGGCGCTCGAGGTGGCGAAGTGGATTCGGTTGGAACGAGGAACCCTGTCGGACGACATCGTGGCCGATCTGCGCGGCAAGATCGCGGCCGGCGAGCTCGTGCCGGGCGCGAAGCTCCCCAACGAGATGGAGCTCGCCAAGTCCTACGGAGTTGCTCGGGGAACGGTGCGGGAAGCCGTCAAAGCGCTCACCTTGATGCGGTTGTTCGAGCGGAGCACCGCGGGCACCTTCGTCACGGCGGAAGCCCCGGGGCACGTTCCGGACGACTCGCTCGTCGACATCACGTCCGAGGACCCGGATTGTTCCTCGCTCTACGAATCACGAATTCTGTTGGAAAAGCACGTGATCCTGCTTGCGTGCGAGCGGGCGACCGAGCATGATCTCGCTCAGATCGGTGCAGCGCTCGAGCGCGCCGAAAGGGCCGCGAACCGGGTCGCCGCGCTCGAAGCGGACCTCGAATACCACCACGCATTGGCGGAGGCCGCGCACAGCCCGGTGCTGCGGTACCTGTACATGGTCACCACGGACGCGATCGCCCGCGCCTATCAGACCTTCCTCCCCCTCTACACCGAGCCCAACTCGGCGGATTGGGGACTTGCGAACCACAAGGAGATCGCTCGCGCGATCGAGCAGCAGGATTCCGGAACCGCGCAACGCATCGCGGAGGAATCCCTCGAACGCGCGGCGGCCTGGGTGAAAGACATGGTCAGACTTTCCAGTCGATGAGGACAGGGAGAATCCCGGTGGGTCATTACCTCAATGCTCTGTTTGCCCCGAAAAGCGTTGCGGTCATCGGTGTTTCGGCGAGCTCGAGGCGGAGCGGCAACGTTTTCCTCGACCGGCTCCGGAAGAACGGGTTCGAAGGCCGCGCGTACGCCGTGGGGCGCAACGGCGGCGTCGTCGACGGCGAGCAGATCTACCGTTCGGTGGCGGACCTCCCCGAAGTGCCGGACCTGGTCTTCGGCGCGGTCGGCGCGCAGGCGACACCGCAGGCGATGATCGATGCGGCGAAGGCCGGGGTCCAGGTCGGCATCGTGTTCACGGCGGGCTTCGCTGAGATGAGCTCCGATGGCGCCGAGGTCCAGCGCGACATGGTGGCGCGCTGCAACGAGCTCGGCATGCGCGTCGTCGGTCCGAACTGCATGGGCGTGTTCAGCACCGGCAGCCGGATGAACCTGACGGACGTCGAGAGCCTCGACCCGGGGCCGATCGGATTCGCCTCGCAGAGCGGCAACATCGCGCTCAGCGTGTTCGACGTGGCCAAGCGGCACGATCTCGGCTTCCAGACGTTCGTCAGCTTCGGCAACCAGGCCGACATCCCCGTCGCCGACTACGTCGAGCACATGGCGCAGGACGACGCGGTGGAGATCATCCTGCTCTACCTGGAGAGCCTGCAGGAGAACGTCGGTCCCGACTTCATCGCGCGGTGCCGCGCCGTAGCCGCCCGCAAGCCGATCGTGGCCATCAAGGGAGGTGTGACCGACGCCGGCCGCCGCGCGGCCGCCTCGCACACCTCGCGGTTGTCCGCGGCCGAGGACATCTACGACGCGGCGTTCGAGCAGGCCGGGATCGTGCAGGTCCGGGACCTCGACCACGTGGTGGCGGTCGTCGAGGCGCTGCTGCGCTGCCCGCCGATGAAGGGCGGCAACGTCGCGATCGTCGGCTCGGGCGGCGGACATTCGACGGTCGGCACCGACGCCGTCGAACGTGCCGGGTTGACGGTCCCGGCCTTCGACCAGGAGCTGAAGGACACGTTCGGCGAGTACCTGCCGCCGTGGGCCCCGATGTCGAACCCGGTGGACATGACCGGCGGGTTCACCGAGGACCTCACGCTGTTCCAGACCCTGATGCGCTACCCGCTGAGCAAGCCGGAGTTCCACGGCGGTCTCAGCTACGGGCTGTACGGCGAGGGCTGGCGTCCGGGCCTGGTCGACGACAATGGGCTCACGTTCCGGACCGCGGCACCGCTTTTCGCCGCTCTGCAACGAGAACTGGGCAAGCCGATCGTCTTCTACACGCCCTTCGCGAAGGACTTCGAGGAGTCGTTCTCCGAGATGCGCCGCAGCGGTGTGCCGTGCTACGGCTCGCTGGCGGAAGCCGCAGCCGGATTGGCGGCGCTGCAGAAGCGCGGCGCTTTCCTGGCGCGCCTCGAAGGTCTGCAGAGGACCGGACCGGATCCGCAACAGCCCGGCGCCGGTTCGGGTTTCACGCTCACCGAGCACGAATCCCTCCAGAAGATCGCCGCCGCCGGGGTTCCCGCGGTTCGCCAGGAGCTGGTGTCCTCCGCCGAAGAAGCGGTGGCGGCAGCGGACGCGATGGGATACCCGGTCGTCCTGAAGGCCCAGCTGACCGATGTGGCGCACAAGTCGGACGTGAACGGCGTCCGGCTCGGCCTGACGACGGCCGACGAGGTGGCGGCCGCGTTCCAGCAGATGAGCGCGATCCCCGGCGCGGGCGGGGCGGTCGACTGCACGGTGTCGCAGCAGGTCACCGGGGACCGAGAGCTCCTGCTCGGCATCCGCAAGGACGTGACCTTCGGCCACACCGTCGTCATCGGCGTCGGCGGCGTCCTGACCGAGGTGGCCGCGCGCGTTGCCGTGCTGATCCCGCCGCTCGACGCTGCCGAGTTCGCCGCCGCGATCGAGCGATCGCCGGTGGCGGCCTACTTGGGCGCCTGGCGGGGGAAACCAGCGGTCGACCTCCAGGAGCTCCACCGCCAGGTCACCGCGCTGCACGAGATGTGCCGCGCCGACGAGTCCGTCGAGAGCGTCGACATCAACCCGCTCATGGCGGTGGGAAGCGACCTCCGGGCCGCGGACGCCGCAGTTGTTCTCGAATCCGAGCCGGCACGAGGAGTCCACGATGTCCGATGAACGGGTCATCAGCGAGCTGTCGCAAGGCGTGCTGACCATCTGGCTGAACAATCCGGACAAGCTCAACGCGCTCACCTACCCGATGTACGACGAGATCGGGCGGCTGGTCGAGCAGGCCGCCCAGGACGCCAGCTGCCGCGCGATCGTCCTGCGCGGCAAGGGACGTGCGTTCTCGGCCGGTTTCGACCTGGCCCACCAGGTGGCCGACTCGGACGTCGAGTCGAAGATCGACCGGCTCCGCTCCGGCTCCAACCGGGTCCGCTGGGCGATCTGGAACTCGCCCAAGCCCGTCGTGGCCGCCGTCCACGGGTACTGCCTCGCCGGTGCCTTCGAACTCGTGCTGCCTGCGGACTTCACCATCGCGGCGGAGTCCTGCGAGCTCGGCGAGCCGGAGATCCAGTTCGGCGACGGCGCCGCGTTCCTGATGGTGCCCTGGATGATGAACCACAAGCAGGCCAAGGAAGTCCTGCTGCTCGGCGATCGGTTCGACGCCACCGAAGCGCACCGCATCGGCCTGGTGTCGGAGGTCGTCGCCGACGAGCGATTCGACGAACGCGTGCACGAGGTCGCCGACCGGCTGCGCAAGCTCCCCTCCGGTGCGCTGCGCGTCACCAAGCAGGGGATCAACCGCGTGTACGAGACCGCCGGGATGGTCGCGCACATGGACAGCTGGGTGGACACCGTGGTCCACCTGTCCTCCTTCGAGGACGAGGTGACCAGGGAGTTCAAGCGGCAGGTCGAGACGAACGGCCCGAAGCGGGCAGCCGCGTGGCGGGCCGAGTACTACCAGCCGACCCCTCGCGTCCCGAGGTCAGCGCAGCCATGACGAAACTGCTGGTCAAGCACATCGCGATCGGGATCGTGGTCATCTTCGGCGCGCTGACGCTCACCTTCGTCCTCGCCAGGATGAGTGGAGACCCGACCGGTCTCATCCTGCCCCAGGACGCCAGCGCCGAACAGCGCGCCCAGCTGCGGTCGCAGCTGGGGATCGACCGGCCGCTGCTGGAGCAGTACCTCGCCTACCTCGGTGGGGCAGTGCGAGGCGATCTCGGTGATTCCTACTTCGACAGCTCCTCGGTGTCGGCCGTCGTCCTGAGGTACCTGCCGAACACGGCCATCCTCGCGGTGTCGTCGTTCGTGCTGACGGTGCTGGTCGCCGTTCCGCTGGGCACGCTGGCCGCGGTTCGCCGGGGCGGCGTCCTGGACCGCCTGGTCCAGGCGGTCGCGGTGGTCGGGAACTCGGTGCCTGCCTTCTGGTCGGGGCTCCTGCTGCTGCAGGTCTTCGCGGTCAACCTGGGTTGGCTGCCGACGTTCGGCACGGTGGGCGTGGCGAGCCTGATCCTGCCGACCGTCAACCTGATGCTCTTCCTCTTCCCGCAGATGGCGCGGCTCACCCGCGCCTCGGTCCTCGACGTGCTGCCGATGCCGTACGTCGACACCGCCCGGACCAAGGGGGCGGGCGAGTTCCGGGTGCTGACGGTGCACGTGCTCCGCAACGGACTGCTGCCGGTGCTCGCCCTGGGCGGGGTCCAGTTCGGCAGCCTGTTCGGCGGCGCGGTGCTGACCGAGACCGTGTTCGCCTGGCCCGGGATCGGCACCCTGGCGGTCCGGTCGATCAGCCGGAGCGATTTCCCGGTGGTCCAGGGAATCGTCGTCTACGTCGCCGTGATCTTCGCGATCGTCACGGTCCTGACCGAGGTGTTGGCCCGCGCCGCCAACCCGCGGCTGAGAACAGCCGCGTGAGGAGAACTCGATGACCACGACCATTCGAGCGAGCGCACCCACCGGGGCATCGGAGAGCGTCCGCAGGCTCCGCGGCGCCCTGCGCAACCGGGTGCTCACGGCGATCGCGGCGATCGTCCTGCTGGGCTTCGCCGTCATCACGTTCTTCGGCGACCGGCTGGCCCCGATGGATCCCGGCGAGCAGCAGATCAGGAGCCGGTTCCTGCCGCCGGGCAGCGAAACGGCCGCGGGGACCCACGTCTTCGGCACCGACGCGCTGGGCCGCGACATCTGGTCCCTGGTGCTGGCCGGGGCGCACACGATCGTCCTGCAGTCGGTCCTCGCCATCGCGATCGGCACGGCGGTGGGCGCCCTGCTCGGGCTGGTGTGCGGCTACCGCGGCGGCAAGCTCGGGGACCTCCTCGTCCTGCTGACCAACCTCCAGCTGTCCTTCCCGTTCTTCCTCCTCGCCCTGGCCGTCGTCGGGATCCTGGGCGCGAGCTTCTGGCTCGTCGTCCTCGTCGTCGCACTCGCGTCCTGGGTCGAGATCGCCCGGGTGGTCCAGGTGGAGACCCGCCGGGTGTGCCAGCTCGAGTACGTCCTCGCCGTGCGCGTGATGCGCGGATCGGGTTGGCGGATCGTCCTGCGGCACGTCCTGCCGAACGTCGTCTCATCGATCCTCGTGCTGGGGAGCCTCGCGTTCGGCACGGCGATCGTCATCATCTCGGGGCTCGGCTTCATCGGGCTCTCGGCGCCGGCGGCGTCCCCCGGCTGGGGAGAAATGCTGAGCGACGGACGCGAGTACATGGCCTCGGCGTGGTGGATCACCGTCGTCCCCGGAGTCGCGATCTTCCTGCTCGTGCTCAGCGTGAACATCATCAGCGAAGCGATCCGGGACCGCTTCGACCCGCACGCGGGTTCCTAGAAACTTCCGCACACCAAGGAGATTCCAGATGAGACGCAGAACAAGGCTCGCGGCGGCGGTCGCTGCCGCGGCCCTCACCGCGGGCACCGCGGCGTGCTCGGTCGAGGACAGCTCGGCCGGTGGCGGGAACGGCACGATCAAGGTCGCGCTGAGCGCCGGGGTGGACATGCTCGACCCGCAGCGCTCGTCCAGCGGGCCGGACCTCGCCGTGATGAACCAGATCTACGAGACCTTGCTCGACATGGACACGACCACGCACCAGCTGAAGCCGAAGCTCGCCACGTCCTGGAACCTGGTCAACGACACGACCTGGCGGTTCGAGCTGCGCCAGGGCGTCAAGTTCACCAACGGGGAACCGTTCAACGCCCAGGCGGTCAAGTACTCGATCGAGCGCATCCTGGACCCGAAGACGACCTCGTCGGTGAGCGCCAGCCAGATCTCGTCCATCGCGCAGGTCAACGTCGTCGACGACGACACCGTCGACATCGTCACCAAGTACCCGAATCCCTCGCTGCCGCTGCGGATGCAGCCCAACGGCGGCACCGGCCGGGTCTACATCGTGCCGCCGAAGTACTTCAGCGAGTCCGATTTCGGCACCGTCGCGGACAAGCCGGTGGGCACCGGTCCGTACAAGCTCGACGCCTGGAACAAGGGCCAGTCGGTGACGCTGTCCCAGAACCCCGAGTACTGGGGCGAGAAACCGGACGTGAAGGGCGCGACCTACTCCTTCGTGCCGGAGTCCAAGACGCGGGTCGACGCCCTGCGCGCGGGCGAGGTGGACCTGATCGAGCGGATCCCGGTCGAGGAGGTGCAGAACGTCGAGGACGCGGACGGCGTGCACGTCGCCTCCAGCCCCAACGGGCTCGTCTACACCGTCCTCCTCGACATGCGCAAAGCGCCGTTCAACGACCCGAAGGTGCGCGAAGCGTTCGTGCACGCCGTCGACGTCAAGGGCATCGTCGACGAACTGCTCAAGGGCCACGGGCGGGCGCTCAGCGTCCCGATGAGCCCGAACGTCAAGCAGTACGACAACTCCATCCAGCCGTACTCCTTCGACCCGGCGAAGTCCAAGGAACTGCTGAAGGAAGCGGGATTCCCGGACAAGCTGACCGTCGAGACCAAGACCTCGGAAGGCCGGTACCCGGCCGACAAGCAGATCTACGAGGCGATGAACCAGCAGCTGAACCAGGCCGGTTTCGACATCAAGCCGCAGAAGGTCGAGTGGGCCCGGCTGATCAACCAGATGACCAGCGGCAGCGCGGGCCCCTTCTACATCATCGGCTGGGACTTCGGCGAGGAGGACGCCAGCAAGCTGGACTCCTTCATCAAGACCACCGCGACCTCCAGCATCGCCCGGCTCCCCGAGTACGACGCGCTGTCCGACCACGCCAACCGGACCACGGACGAGGCGAAGAACCGCGAGCTCTGGCAGCAGGCCCAGAAGGTCATCCACGACAACTACGCGGTGGGCGCCATGTGGCAGGCGGACGCCATGTACGGCCTCCGGGACGGCTTGGAGTGGAAGCCGGAACTCGGCGAAGGAATCTTCCTCAAGGACATCAAGCTCAAGTGAGGGCGAAACGTCCAGCGAGTCGTCGCGGGAAAGGAGGGGACATGACCTCACCGGAGCACGGCGGGGAAGGCCCGCTGCTGGTGGTCGAGCAGCTCTCGGTCGAATTCGCCACCCCGCGGGGCGAGGTCGCGGCGGTGAACGACTTCGGGCTGTCGATCGACCGCGGCGGCTCGGTGGCGATCGTCGGCGAGTCGGGTTCGGGGAAGTCCGCGGCGATGCGCGCGGTGCTGGGCCTGCACCAGCAGAGCAGGCGGGTGCGGATCCGGGGAACGGTCACCTTCGACGGGGTGGACCTGACCGGCGTCTCGAAGCGGCAGCTGCGCGAGATCCGCGGCGACCGGATGGCGCTGATCGCGCAGGACGCGCTGTCCTCGCTCAACCCGTCGCTGACCGTCGGCTACCAGATCACCGAGGCGCTGCGCATCAGGAAGGGGTGGAATGCGGCGCGGTGCCGGCAGCGCGCGGTCGAACTCCTCGACATGGTGGGGATTCCGTCGGCGGCGGAGCGCCTCAAGGACTACCCCCACCAGTTCTCCGGCGGGATGCGGCAGCGGGTTCTGATCGCGACCGGGCTCGCGCTCGACCCGGACCTGCTGATCGCCGACGAACCGACCACGGCGCTCGACGTGACGATCCAGGCGCAGATCTTGCAGCTGCTGCGCGATCTGCGCGAGGAGACCGGCATGGCGCTCGTGATCATCACCCACGACATGGGCGTCGTCGCGGAGATCGCGGAACGCGTCGCGGTGATGTACGCGGGCCGCGTGGTCGAATCCGGCGGGATGCGCGACGTCTTCAACTCGCCGCGCCACCCCTACACCGAAGGCCTGCTCAACGCCGTACCCCGCTCGGACCGCCGCTCCGAACGCCTCGTGTCGATCCCCGGCTCGCCGCCGAGCCCGACGAACTGGCCGAGCGGATGCCGGTTCCACACCCGCTGCGCCTACGCGCGCGACGAGTGCGCGTCGGTTCCGGTCGGCCTCGAACCGGTCGGGCCGGGCCACGACTCCGCCTGCCGATACTGGGAGGAGAACTTCCGTGCTGTCAGCTGAGGCGAGCATCGCCGCCGAGGACCGGGTGGTGGACCCGGTGCTGTCGGCGGACGACCTGGTGAAGTCCTATCCCGGTCACCGCAAGGGCGACCTCGTCCAAGCCGTCCGGGGCGTCTCGCTGAGCGTCCCGGCAGGCAAGACGATCGGTGTCGTCGGCGAGTCCGGGTGCGGCAAGTCGACGTTGGCGCGACTGCTGGTCGGGCTGGAAGAACCGACCAGCGGCTTGGTGTCCATCACCGGGCAGCGGGTGGACCGCGTCGGGCGGCGCCAGCGGGACGCGTTGATGCGGCGCGTGCAGATGGTCTTCCAGTCGCCGTTCACCTCGCTCGACCCGCGGATGACGGTGCTGCAGATCATCCGCGAACCGCTGGACGTGATGCGTCCGCGGGGATCGCGCGCCGAACGCGTTCGACGTGCCGAAGAGCTGATGGACGCCGTCGGTCTGCCCGACTACCTCGCGGACCGGCGACCCGGTGAGCTCTCCGGCGGCCAGCAGCAGCGCGTCGGTCTGGCCCGCGCCCTGGCCTCGGGCTCGGACGTGGTGATCTGCGACGAACCGGTCTCCGCGCTCGACGTGTCGATCCAGGCGCAGGTGATCAACCTGCTGAAGGACCTGCAGGAGCAGCTCGGCGTCGCCTACATCTTCATCGCGCACAACCTGAGCGTGGTCGCGACCATCTCGGACTACATCGCGGTGATGTACCTGGGGCGAGTCGTGGAGTACGGCTCCACCGACGACATCTACGACGACCCGAAGCACCCCTACACGAAGGCGCTCCTGTCGTCGGCGCCCGTGCCCGTCCCCGACGCGAACGCGCAGGAGTCGCGGATCGTGCTCGAGGGGGACCTCCCCTCACCCGCGAAAGTGCCGTCCGGCTGCGCTTTTCGCACCCGGTGCTGGAAGGCGCAGGACATCTGCGCATCGCAGGACCCCGCGCTCGAGCAGTCGGATTCCGCGGCGCGCTCGGTCGCGTGCCACTTCCCCGAGTGACCGTCTTCAACGGCGAGGAGAAAACCGATGGATGACAACGTGAACAGCACCACGTTGCGCGTGCGGCTGCGCGCCGACGACACCAAGTACGCCGGGGGCGTCATCCCGGCCGCGCACTACATGCAGCTGATGTCCGACGCGGGCGCGATGCTCGGCGTGCTGCGCGGCGAGTCCGCCGGATACCTGGCCCGCTGGGAAGGCGTCGACTTCACGTCGGTGTGCTACGTCGGCGACTACATCGAGGTGCGGTGCGAGCTGGTGCAGAAGGGGAACCGGTCCCGCCGGATGCGCGTCGAGGTGGTGAAGCTGATCAGCACGGATTCCGGTGGTCGCGGCCAGACGACGAAGGGCGTCGTGCACGAGCCGCCGGAGGTCGTCGCCCGGGGCGAGTACGTCAGCGTCATCCCGCGAGCCGACCTCGAGTAGCGGAGGACCGCGCGGAGCGCCTGCGGGCGCTCCGCACTTCCGCCGAGGAGACCTGGAACTTCGCGGGCGCGGGCCCGCCGGATGGTGGGGTGGTACCGGATGGACGCGGATGTCGCAGTCGTGGGAGTCGGCAGCATCGGCAGCCTGGTGATGTGGGAACTCGCTGGTCGGGGAGTCGACGTGATCGGCTTCGAGCAGCACGCGCCCGGGCACGACCGCGGTGCCGCGGGCGGTGAGACGAGGTTGTTCCGGGTGGCCTACTCCGACGGTGCGGCCTACATCCCGCTGCTCCGTCGATCGCGCGAGGCGTGGCTGCGGCTCTGCGAGGAGTCGGGGCACCGCTTGTTCGAGCCGTGCGGGGGCCTCACGATCGGCTCACCGCAACAGCGGCAGATCCTGGACCTGCAGGCGAACGCCGCCGCCGAGGGCGTCCCGGTCGAGGTCCTGTCCGCCGGGGAGATGGCGGAACGCTATCCGCAGCACCGCCTGCTCGACGGGGAGATCGGCGTGTTCGACGCGGCGGCGGGAATGGTGCGCTGCGACCTCGCCGTCCTCGCGGCCGCCGAGGTGGCCCGGGCGCGCGGTGCGCAGGTGGTGGCCCGCTCGCCGGTGGTGACGGTCCGACCCGGCCGGGACGCCGTGCACATCGACACCGCGGACCGGACCTGGCGCGTCCGCCAGGTGGTGATCGCGGCCGGTTCGTGGTCCGCCGGGTTCCTCCCGGCGCAGTGGGCCTCGCGGGTCGAGCCGCGGCGCATCGCGCTGGGCTGGTACGCCCCCGAAGCCGTTGCGCAGTACCGGCCCGAGGTGTACCCCGTGGTCATCCGCGTGACCCACGACCTGTTCCTCTACGGGGCACCCACCGTCGACGGCGCGACGGTCAAGGTCGGGGGAACGCAGCAGGCCCGCGCGATACCGGACCCGGACTCGTTCGACCGGCGGCACTCCCGGGAGGAGACCGAGGTGGCCCGCGAGGTCATCTCCGAGTTCTTCACCTCGCTGCGCCCGGAGCCGCTGCGGATGGACGCGTTCACCGACCTGTACACGACCGACGAGCGCCCGGTGCTGGGACGCGTCGGGGACGAAGGCCGCGTCGTGGTCGCCACGGGCGGCTCCGGCCGCGGCTTCAAGATGGCGCCGGCGCTCGCCGCCGCAGCCGCCGAGGCGGTCGTCGACGGCACTGACGCGCCCATCCCGTTCATGTCCCCGACCCGATCCGCGCCCGCCTGACGACGTCGTGAGCGCGAGAACCGGGTGGTGGCGGGTTTGGCGCTCACGACCGGTCACACCGCCTTCACCGGCTGCCGGAGGATGGTTTTGAGCTTCTCGGGTGGGGTTCGGCGGGGGTCGCTGAGGTAGATCTCGTGGTGGTCGCCGTTGAAGGTGAGGCCGTGGTCGGGGAAGTAGTGGTTGTGCAGGCGGTCCAGGGTGGGGGTCTCGTCGTCGTAGGAACCCCTGTGCAGGATCTGGACGCAGGTCCCCTCGGTGAGGGTGAGCAGGTGGACGCCCTCCAGGGCGGGGTTGTCCTTCTTCTTCGCGACGGCGGCTGCGGACGTTCTGATCATGTCGTCGGTGATCCAGTCCGGCTGGTTGATCAGCATCGTCCAGTCCCAGGTGTCCTTGCGGCGCGCGACGAAGGCGTTGGGGTCGTCCGCTCGCCACAGGCCCTCGAGCGGGGCGACCACGAAGTCCCGGTCGAGGATCTTCTTGCTGGCGAACTTCAGCGCGTACGCCACTCCGTAGAGGGCTGCGACCGCGTTCGCGTACGCCGGTGAGGTGTTCGGGTCGCCGTGGCCGTCGACCGCCAGGTACCGGAACTCGGGTACGTCGACGATCGTGAAGTCCTTCGCGGACGGGGCGTAGAGCCGCTTGTGCGTCTTCTTGACGTCGTACTTGTCCACCGCGTCTCCTCCTCGGGCGCGTTCGGTGACGTCGGCCCTGGGCGTGGGAGCCGCATTCGCCTCGGGCAGGCCGCCACCTTAGTGCTGGAACCGGTGGCGCGTTGCTTTTCGCCGGTCGATGGGGCGCTGACCGCGGAAACTAGACTGGGCGCATGCGCAGGGTCGTGGGCAAGAACGTCGTGGAGTTCTCCGCGGAGCAGTTCGACGAGATGTTGGACGAGCACACCGCCGGGGTCGTCCTCGACGTCGGTGCCGGCAACGCCAAGCACGCCTACCACATCGCGCGCGCGGAGCCGGACAAGCTGGTGATCGCGCTCGACGCGGCCAAGGACAACATGCAGAAGGTCGCCGGGAAGACCAAGGTGTCCCCGGCCAAGGGCGGGGCGCCGAACCTGCTCTGCGTGTGGGCCTCCGCCGAGAAACCGCCGTCCGAGATCCACGGCGTCACGGAGCTGCACTCGCTGATGCCGTGGGGGAGCCTCCTGCGCGGCATGCTCGGCTCCGACACGGACATGCTGCTGGGGCTCGCGAAGCTCTGCGTGCCCGGCGCGGAGTTCCTGGTCACGCTCAACCTGCACGCGTGGCGTCCGCCCGTACCCGAGGTCGGCGAGCACCCGGAGCCGACGCCGGACTCGGCGATGGAGCAGCTCGCGCCGTACTACGCGGAGGGCGGCTGGACCTTGGACGCAGCCAGGTACTTCGGCGCCGAGGAGCTGAACGCGCTGGCCACCTCGTGGACCAAGCGGCTGGGCTCGACCCGCGACGAACTCGACGTGCTCGGTCTCACCGGCGTCATCGGGAAGGCGTGATGGCGGGCGTGCTCCTGCGCATGACGTGCCGCGGTCACGCGAACATCCGCGCCACGCACGGGAAAACCCTGGAGTTCGCGGTCGACCCGGAGATCACTCCGCGGGCGACCTGCGTGGTCGGGGTCGCCGCTGAGGTCCACGAGCTCGACGCGCCGGGGATCGCCGGGCCGGTGCGGATCACCATCAGCGCCGGGGAGCGCAGCGCGACCGTGCGCGCGGTCGCGAACTCGATGTGGCGCCCGGGATCGACGGCCGTGGTGCGGCGGAGCTCCGAGCGGATGGCGAACACGTTGGCCACCGACGCGGACCTGGCGGCGAGCACGCTGCCCCGTGAACTGCTCGACGGGCTCAGCGATCCGGAGTCCGAAGTGGACATCACGGTGGAACGCGATTTCGACGTCGCCGGTGGGCTCGTCTTCTTCCACGCTCGGGAAAGCGACGTTCTGCGGCTCGGTGCGGAGATCGCCGCAGCCTCCTCCGTGGTCGTCGAGGACCAGGTGGCGCGCTCCCTGGTCGACTCGGCGCGGGGCGAGGACCGCCGGGCGCCCGTCATCGATGCGCGCAAGGCCGACCAAGGGCGACTCCGCGCTGCGTTGGAACAGGGCGAACGGGTTCTGGTGGTGTCTTCGAGCAGCACCCGCAGCGACGTGGTCGCCCGGCTGTCGAGCGCGGACGTGCCGTTCGAGGTGATCGGCCTGCCGGCGCAGCTGGCAGTGGCCGCGACGTCGTCGAGCCGGGCGCCGGTGGTGCTGGTCGACGAGACCAACCGTCGCGGCATCGTCAAGGCCGTCCGCCGGCACGCGAACGCTGCGGTCGTCTTCCGGTGCGCCGCCGATCAGCTGTCCGGGATCGTCGAGGACGCGGGGGAGCGCGGGGTGGCGACGTTGCCAGTCAATGCTTCTGAGCGGCCACGGCTGGGCTCGGAGCTCCCGTCCGGATCGGCCGACGTGTACTGCTGCATCGCGCCCGTCGACGGGGTGGGGGAGGACACCGAGGTCGACGCGCCTGGCCTGATCCGTTCCCTGCTCGACCAGGGCGTCTCGCAGAAGACGATCTCCCGGGCGCTGATGGACTCGGCAGGCTGGTCGCGCCGCCAGGCCTACGAGGTGGTGCTGGGCCTCACCAAGGGCGACAGCGAGGAGTGACCGGCGCCTGACCCATCGCTCGTGTGGGTTACGTGGTCTCCCAGGGGTGACTACTGCGTGTTTCGGTTCACCTCGTTTCGGCTGGACGGCACGGGGGGTGGGCCCGGAGACTGGGTGCCGGGCCGCCGATGAGGGCTCGAATCCACTCGGACTGATGTGCCGGTCCGCGGAATCGCTCTTTATCGATCCAGTTCGTCGTGTCCCCGAAGCGCGGCGAGCTGGGCCCCACCAACTCCCGTCCTTCCCCGAGAGGAGAACTGTGCCCTTCGCGCTGGTCGCACTCGCCGTTGGCGCCTTCGGCATCGGTACCGCCGAGTTCGTGATGATGGGCGTGCTGCCGCAGGCTGCCGCCGAGCTCGGAGTGTCCATCCCGACCGCGGGGAACCTGATCTCCGGCTACGCCCTCGGCGTCGTCGTCGGGGCGCCCGCGTTGACGCTGCTGGGCGCCCGGTTGTCCCGGAAGACCATGCTCCTGCTGACGATGGGCCTGTTCACCGCGGGCAACGCGCTCTTCGCACTGGCGCCCAGCGCCGGGGTCGGCGTGATCTTCCGGTTCCTGACCGGGCTGCCGCACGGTGCCTTCTTCGGCGCCGGGGCCGTGGTCGCCGCCAGCATGGCCGGCGCGGGCAACCGGGCCAAGGCCGTCTCGATGATGTTCATGGGCCTGACCCTGGCCAACGTCGTGGGCGTGCCGCTGGGCACGCTGCTCGGGCAGCAGTTCGGTTGGCGGGCCACCTTCGTCGTGGTCGCCGCGGTCGGCGCCCTCGGCGTCGCCGCCATCGCCCGGCTGGTCCCCGACCAGGGCCGACCCGCTGCCGGCCGGTCCGCGGTGCGCGAGCAGATCGCCGCGTTCCGCTCGCCGCAGGTGTGGCTGGCGCTGGCCATCGTCACCTTCGGGCTCGGCGGCACCTTCGCCGTGCTGAGCTACCTGACCCCGATCCTCACCGACGTCTCCGGCTACTCGCCGACCGCGGTCACGCTGGTCCTCGCGCTGGCCGGGCTCGGCATGACCGTCGGCAACTTCCTCGGCGGCCGGATCGCGGACAAGGCCGTGATGCCCGGCGTCTACGCCGCGCTGATCGGGGTCGCCGCGGTGCTGGGCGTGTTCACCTTCACCTCCGGCAACAAGATCACCGCAGCGGTGACGGTCTTCGCCATCGGCGCCGTCGGCTTCATGGTCGCGCCGATCATGCAGGCCCTGGTGATGGACAAGGCGGGCGGCGCGCCGTCGCTGGTGTCGGCGGCCCTGCAGTCGGCGTTCAACATCGCCAACTCCATCGGCGCCTACGCCGGCGGCCTGGTGATCGCGGGCGGCCTCGGCCTGCTGGCCCCGAACCTGGTCGGCGTGGGGCTCGCAGCGGTCGGCCTCGTCCTGGCCGCAGCCCTGGGCGGCCTGGACCGCAAGCGCCCAGCGATCCCGGAACCCGCAGTCGCCTCCCCGGCAGTCGCCTCCCCGGCAGTCGCCGAACCGACCGAGCCGGTCGCCGAACCGGTGGCGATGCCGCGGCCAGCGGCGGTGCCGCAGCCGGTCGCGGCCTGACCTCCGCGGCGCGCTTCGGCACGCTGGAGTCAAAATTCCATTGAAATCGGACGTCCAATTTCAATGGAATTTGCGTCCCCCCGGCACCTCCGTCGGAGCCCGTGAGTCTTTTGGGTCGCCATGGCAGCCCGAAGGACTCACGGGCTTTGTGCTGGGCTCCTGGTCGTCCGGCGGTTTCGGGAAAACCGGGTCACCTCGGGTGGTGGGATCGGTACGCTCCGGCGCGGAGGGGACGTGATCACCTCGGGGAGGCGACTGGATGAGCTGGAGCAGATCGGGATCGTCGACCGGCGGGTCGGTCGACCTGCGCACGGAAGTGCCGCACTCGGCGCGGATCTACGACTACCTGCTCGGCGGGCGGGACAACTTCGCCGTCGACCGGGACGCCGCCGCCGAGATCGTGCGGGCCGTACCGCACATGCGGACCTCGATGCGGGCCAACCGGGAATTCATGTGCCGGGCAACGAGGTTCCTGGCCGAGCGCGGGTTCCGGCAGTTCCTCGACATCGGCACCGGGCTGCCGACCTCGCCGAACCTGCACGAGGTGGCGCAGGACGTCGCGCCGGAGTCGCGGGTGCTCTACGTCGACAACGACCCGATCGTGCTGGCCCACGCCCGCGCGCTGCTGACCAGCGCGCCCGAGGGCAGAACCGCTTACGTGGACGCGGATCTGCGCGATGCGGGCGAGATCCTGGAGTCGGCGGAGTTCGCGGAGGTCTTCGACCTCGACCGGCCGGTGGCGCTGAGCCTGATCGCGATCCTGCAGTTCCTGCCGGACGAAGCCGAAGCGCTCGGCGTCGTCCGCCGGCTGCTGGACGCCCTGCCCAGCGGTAGCGCGCTGGCGCTGTCGACGGTGACCGCGGACAGCGCGCCCGGGGTGACCGACAGCGGCGTCGCCGCGTACCGGTCCAGCGGCATCAACACCAAGGCCCGCACCGCGGCCGAGGTGACGGCCTTCTTCGACGGGCTCGACCTGGTCGATCCGGGAGTGGTGCTGGTCCACCGGTGGCACCCGGACGAGGCCGAGGAGATCCCGGACGAGCAGATCTACATGTACGGCGCCGTCGGCATCAAGCCCTGAGTGCTTTTCTTTGAACTCGTTTTGCGGGGCGGTGCGGGTAGCGGAACCTCAGCGCCCGCCTGGTCTGCGGGTGCCCAGCCTTATGTATGCCAATACACGGCGGCTGGGCCGTCCTCGCCAGACGAACGCCGAGAACCCGCGGCGGTGCAAGTGCCGAGGGCGGGCCATGCGCCTGCGGCGCATCAAAGACAAAACGAGGATCGAAGAAATGCGCTGAGAGCTCGTCCGGCCTGCGCGTTCTGCCGCTCGGTCGTTAGCGTTGCGAAATGGGTCTGGTTCCCGCGCGTCCGGGCGCTTAGGGTCGGCCGCGACGGACCAGCGGTGGACGGAGCGGCCTTGAACCAGATCAGCAACACCGAGCACGCGACCGGCGTGGTGGACGACGACGGCATCGCCACGGTCACGATCCGCAACGCCAAGGTGCTCAACATCGTCAACAGCGCGGTCAGCGGTGAGGTGACCGCAGCGATCGCCGAGCTGGCCGAACGGCCCGAGGTCCGGGCACTGGTGCTGCGCGGGACCGGCGACCGGGCGTTCATCGGCGGTGCCGACATCACCGAGATGGCCACGTTGGAGCGGGGCAGCGCCGAGGTGTTCATCGACGGCCTGCGGCGGCTGTGCCAGGCGGTTCGCGACTTCCCGGCGCCGGTGATCGCGCGCATGCCGGGCTGGTGCCTCGGGGTCGGTGTGGAGGTCGCGGCGGCCTGCGATCTGCGGATCAGCAGCAGCACCGCGAAGTTCGGGATGCCGGAGGTCGCCGTCGGCATCCCGTCGGTGATCCACGCGGCCCTGCTGCCCAGGCTGATCGGCGGCGGTCGCGCCGACTGGCTGATGCTCACCGCGGAGAACATCGATGCGGAGACCGCGCTTTCGTGGGGCCTGGTGAACGAGGTCGTCGCCCCCGAGGAGCTCGACGACGCGGTGGCCCGCACCGCCCGCCGGCTCGCGGAGTTCGGCCCGGCGGCCGTGCGCCAGCAGAAGAAGCTGCTGCGTTCCTGGGAAGCGCTTCCCCTCGACCAGGCCATCGCGGACAGCGTCGCCGAGTTCGGCACCGCCTTCGACACCGGCGAACCGCAGAAGTACATGACCGAATTCCTGAACCGCAAGCGGAACTAGGCTGCGCCGGGTCGTGCCTGCTCGTAACGTGCCGCTCTCTTCGTCGTCGCCTTCGAAGTAGTTGACCTCGTCGATCTCGTCGACGTCTTGGTCG
>NZ_JBEOVY010000044.1:0-31867 GCF_040295745.1 Saccharopolyspora sp. NPDC002686 | reverse complement strand
GGCCAACGCCGGGACCTTCGAGTGGTTCCCGAAGGAGAAGCGCAGCCTGCCCTCGGCGTGGCTGTCCTCCGGCGCCTCGATCGCCAAGATCGCGGTGGCCCCGGTGCTGACGCTGATCGTGGTGGCCTCGGGCTGGCGGGCGGCGTTCGTGACGTTGGCGCTGGTCGGCGTGGTCTGGTGCGTCGCCTGGTTGCTGATCGGCCGCGAAGGCCCCTACGCGACACCGCGCGGCAAGACCGCCGAGCAGCAGTCCGACACCGGGATCCGGGTGCCGTTCCGCAAGATCGCGCTCAGCCGCAGCTTCATCGGCGGCGCGATCGGCACCTTCATGGTGTACGGGATGGTGTCGGTGGTGCTGACCTGGCTGCCGTCCTACTTCGAGGTGGGCCTCGGGTTCAGCCGGGTGCAGGCGGGCAGCATGTTCGGGCTGCCCAGCATCACCGGCATGATCGGCATGGTCGGGGCCGGCTGGTTGACCGACCGGATGGTCTCGCGCGGTTCCAGCGCCCGCGTCCAGCGCGGCCTGGTCCCGGCCGTCTCGCTGCTGATCGGCGGTGGCCTGCTGGCCGCGCTGCCCTACATCGGTGGCGCTTGGGCAGCGGTCGCCGTCGTGGTGGTGGCCTACGGGTTCATGGTGGTGTCGCTGCCGGTGATGAACGCGGTGGTGTCGCAGATCAGCCCGACCCGCCAGCAGCCCGGCGCGCTCGGCTTCTTCCTCGCGCTGCAGACGCTCTCCGGCCTGTTCGCCCCGGCGCTGACCGGTGCTCTGGTGGACGTCGCGCCGACGCCCGGTGCCGGCTACGCGCAGGCCTTCCAGCTGTTCGGCGTGGCTGTGCTAGTCGGAGGTGTGGTGATGGCGCTGCTGGTCGACCCGGATCGCGATGCCCGCCGGATCTTCGGTGGCGTCCGCTCCTGACCGCGGTTCTCTGATCGAGGAGGTCGAAGATGCCCGTCGCGCTCGGCGAACTGGGTCTGTTCAACATCGCCCGCACCGATCCGGACCGGTCCGCGGTGGTGGACCTGGCAGGGCGCTCGGTGAGCTTCGCCCAGCTCGCCGAGCGGGCCAACCAGCTCTCGCACGCCTTCCGCGAGCTCGGGCTGCGGCCGGGGGACTGCGTGGCCGCCGTCGTCCACAACGGACTGCCGTTCTTCGAGCTGCGGCTGGCCACCTGGCAGTCCGGGCTGTACTTCACCCCGATCAACCACCACCTCGCCGAACCGGAGATCGCCTACATCGCGGAGAACTGCGAGGCGGACCTGGTCGTCGTGGACGCGGCGCTGACCGCGCAGTGCGGCCCGGCGATGGATGCCGCGGGGATACCGCAGCGGATGCGGTTCGCCGTCGGCGGCTCGCCCGGCTGGCGGGACTACGAGGAGCTGTTCGACGGTCAGCCGCGCACCGCACCGGACGAGCGGACGGCCGGGGAGCTCATGCTCTACACCTCCGGCACCACCGGTCGTCCCAAGGGCGTGCGGCGAGCGCTCACCGGTCGGCCGCCGCAGGTCCCGCCGCACTACCTGGACTTCATGGGGCGCCTGGACATCGAGCCCGGCCCCGGCGTGCACCTGGTGATCTCGCCGCTGTACCACGCCGCACCCGCCGCTTTCGCCTTCATCGGGCTCAACTTCGGCCACACCGTCGTGCTCAGCGAGCGGGCGACTCCGGAACAGGTGCTGCGGCTCGTCGAGGAGCACCGCGTGACCACGACGTTCACGGTGCCGACCGTGCTGCAACGCCTGCTGCGGCTGCCCGCCGACGTGCGCGACCGCTACGACACCTCGAGCCTGCGCAGCGTGGTGCACGCGGGCGCGCCCTGCCCGGTGGAGGTCAAGCGCGGCTGCATCGAGTGGTTGGGGCCGGTGCTCACCGAGTTCTACGGCGCCACCGAAGGATCGGTCACCGCGGTGCGCTCCGCGGAGTGGCTCGACCGGCCCGGAACGGTCGGATTCCCGTTGTCCGCGGCGGAAGTCCAGATCCTCGACGAGCAGGGCGAACAGGTGCCCGCGGGCGAGGTCGGCGCGGTGTACTTCCGCAGCGGCATCACCGGGATCGAGTACTTCAAGGACCCGGACAAGACGGCGGGCGCCCGGCACGGGGAGCTCATCACCGTCGGCGACATCGGCTACCTGGACGACGAGGGCTGGCTGTTCCTGTGCGACCGGCGCACCGACCTGATCCTGTCCGGCGGCGTCAACATCTACCCGGCCGAGGTCGAGGCGGCGCTGCTGGCGCACCCGGAGGTGGCCGACGCAGCGGTCATCGGAGTGCCGGACGAGGAGTGGGGCCAGTCCGTGCTGGCGATCGTGCAACCCGCCCCGGACGTCGCGGCCGGCCTGGTCGACCGGCTGGCGGAGCACTGCCGGGAGCGCCTGGCCGGGTTCAAGGTCCCGCGGCGCATCGAGCTCACCCCGGACCTGCCGCGCACCGACTCCGGCAAGCTGCTGCGCCGCGAACTGCGCGCGCCGTACTGGGGCGGATAGGCGCGGCCTATCCCAACGTTCCACGCCCGGTCTTTGCCCGCAGCCGGGCAGTGGTGGTTCATTCGAGTCCTGGCCCGCCGTTTCCCAGACAGGAGAAGCAGATGAGGGACGCAGTCATCGTCGAAGCCGTGCGCACCCCGGTCGGCAAGCGCAACGGCGCGCTGTCCGGGATCCACCCGGCGGACCTGTCCGCGCGCGTGCTCAACGAGCTGGTGGAGCGCGCGGGGGTCGAACCCGGCGACGTCGACGACGTGGTGTGGGGGTGCGTGAGCCAGGCGGGGGAGCAGGCGGGCAACATCGCGCGGACCTCCGTGCTGGCCGCGGGCTGGCCGGAATCGGTGCCCGCCACCTCGGTCGACCGGCAGTGCGGGTCCAGCCAGCAGGCGGTGCACGCGGCCGCCGCCGGGGTCCTCGCGGGCTACTACGACATCGCGGTGGCCGGCGGGGTGGAGTCGATGAGCCGGGTGCCGATGGGTTTCGCGCGCAAGGGCGTGGACAAGGTGCTGCCCGACTCGGTGCTGGACCGCTACGGCGTGAAGGGCTTCAACCAGGGCATCGGTGCGGAGATGGTGGCCGAGAAGTGGGGCTTCTCCCGCCAGCAGGTCGACGAGTACTCGCTGTCCTCGCACGCGAAGGCCGCCGCCGCGATCGACTCCGGAGCGCTGGACGGACAGCTGGTGAAACTGCCGGAACTCGAAGCCGACGAGGGCGTTCGCCGGGGTGGCAGCCTGGAGTCGCTGGGCAAGCTCAAGACCGCGTTCCGCGAGGACGGTGTGGTCACCGCGGGCAACGCCTCGCAGATCTCCGACGGCAGCGGCGCACTGCTCATCACCACCAGCGACATCGCCCGCGAGCGCGGCCTGCGGCCGATGGCCAGGGTGCACACGGCGGTGCTGGCGGGCGACGACCCGGTGATGATGCTGTCCGCCCCGTGGCCGGCCACGCACAAGGCGCTGCGCAAGGCGGGGCTCGGCATCGACGACATCGGCGCGTTCGAGGTCAACGAGGCGTTCGCGCCGGTTCCGCTGGCCTGGCTGGCCGAGACCGGAGCCGATCCGGCGCGCCTGAACCCGCTGGGCGGAGCGATCGCGGTCGGCCACCCGCTCGGCGGATCCGGCGCGGTGCTGATGACCCGCCTGGTGCACCACATGCGCGCCAACGGAATCCGCTACGGCCTCCAAACGATGTGCGAAGGCGGCGGGATGGCCAACGCCACCATCCTCGAACTGCTCTGAGCGTTGAGGTTTTCCAGACCCGTTCTGCGTGGCGGTGCGGGTGGCGGAACCTCACCGTGCTTCGCGGTTACCGGACGGGAATCAAAATTCAATGGAAATCGCACGTCCAATTTCCATTGAAATTGCGTGGCGGAGCGAGAGGTTGCCGGGCGCTCGGGTGGTTCCGGGCGAGTGTTGCGAAGACAGCGGATGAGGAGGGGCGGATGCGCAGCAGTGCTTACGGGGCGGAACACGAGGCGTTTCGCGAGGTGGTGCGGGACTTCCTGGCCAAGGAGGTCGTGCCGCACTTCGCCGAGTGGGAGCGGGCCGGGATGGTGCCCCGCGAGCTGTTCCAGAAGGCCGGAGCGGTCGGGATGCTCGGGTTGCAGGTGCCCGAGGAGCACGGCGGCGGCGGGACGAGCAGCTTCAAGTTCAACGCCGTCATCACCGAGGAGACCTCGCGCGCCGGGGTTTCGCTCGGCGGGTTCAAGGTGCACACCGACGTGGTCGTGCCGTACTTCATCTCGCTCTGCGACGAGGCGCAGGCGAAGCGCTGGTTGCCGGGACTGGCCAGCGGCGAGCTGATGAGCGCCATCGCCATGACCGAGCCCGGCACCGGGTCGGACCTGGCGGGCATGGCCACCACCGCCACCCGCGAGGGCGACTACTACATGCTCAACGGCGCCAAGACGTTCATCACCGGCGGGCACAACGCAGACCTGGTGATCGTGGTGGCCCGCACCGGGCAGGGCGAGAACCGCAGGGACGGGTTGTCGCTGCTGGTCGTGGAGCGCGGCATGGCCGGCTTCAGCCGGGGCCGCAACCTCGAGAAGCTGGGGCTCAAGGCGCAGGACACCGCGGAGCTGTTCTTCGACGACGTGCGCATCCCGGCAGAGAACCTGCTCGGGGAGGAAGGCCGCGCCTTCCAGTACCTGAGCGCGAACCTGCCGCAGGAGCGGCTGGGCATCGCGGTGTCCGGTCAGGCCGCGGCGGAAGCCGCGCTGCGCACGACGTTGGACTACGTGCGCGAGCGGGAGGTCTTCGGCAAGACGGTGGGCAGCTTCCAGAACACCAAGTTCGAGCTGGCCGGGTGCGCGGTGCAGATCGAGGCCGGGCGAGCGCTGCTGGACCGCGCGCTGGACGAGCAGGAGGCGGGGGAGCTGACCGCGGCCGACGCGGCGAAGGTCAAGGTGTACTGCACCGAACTGCAGTCCACAGTGGTCGATCGCTGCCTGCAGCTGCACGGCGGCTACGGCTACATGCTCGAGTACCCGATCGCCCGCATGTACGCCGACGCCCGCGTCACCCGCATCTTCGGCGGAACCACCGAGGTGATGAAGACGATCATCGCCAAGGACCTCGGCCTCTGACGCGATTACCGGGCGCTCCTCGTCCTGGCGGCGAGGAGCGCCCGTTCGCGCGTCCGCAAGCCCCCGAGCCCAACGGGATCTCTCGGTCGGACCGGAAATGCGTCCGTTCTGGGCAATTGACGCCGCTCTGACGGGAACTTACTGTCCTGCTGCGATCTCGGCCCAGGACGTTCCCCGCCCTCGGCTTCCCCAGCAGTGCGATGTGCCCGGAACTCGGCGGGATCGGTGCGCCGGGTTCGGGCCCCGCAGCTTGCAACTCGTGAACGGAGATGTGCGACTGTGAGTCGAATTCCGCGTTGGAGAGCTTCGTTGGCTTGCGTGGCGGTTAGTTCCGCTGCGATGACCGGACTCGCCGCACCGGTGCAGGCGGATCCTCCGGAGGGGCCGGACCAGGGGCAGTGCAGGATCTTCGACGATCCGCAGTGGGAGGGGTGGACCTCCCACGCCGAGCTCGGCAAGACCCTGCGCGACATCGAGGCCACCTCGAACGGCCGGGTCGGCGTGAAGCAGGTCGGCACCACCAAGCAGGGGCGCGAGCTGTGGGCCGCGCGCGTGGGGACCGGCAAGCGGGTGCTGATGGTGCAGAGCGCCATCCACGGCAACGAGCGGACCGGCACCGAAGCGCTGCTCGGCATCCTGCGGGACCTCGGCACCAGTCGGGATGCCGCGACCGAGCAGCTGCTGTCGCAGGTCACGCTGGTGGCGATGCCGATGGTGAACCCCGATGGCGGGGAGCTGAACCGGCGCATGAACGTGTACGGCTGGGACCAGGTGGTGGCCGACCACCCGCAGCTGGCCGGCGCTCCCACGGCCTGGTACCACAGCCCCGACGGCGACGGGATCGACCTGCCGGGCTTCGACCTCAACCGGGACTTCAACCCCGACCTGAACTACGTGCCGCGGCCGGAGGACCTGCCCGGAAAGCAGACCGACGCCGGGTTCTTCCTGTCCCCGGAGTCGCAGGCGATCCGCGACACCTACCTGTCGCTGCGCGATGAGTTCGGTGCGGTCGACGCGGTGGTGGACCTGCACCACATGGGCCCGTGCGGGCGCACCACCGGTGGGCCGCAGGACGGCAAGCTCATCTCGGTGTCGCTGGACTACCCGCCGCTCGGCGTCAACGACGGGGCGGCGTACAAGGAGAAGTTCCCGCTGCTCGACCAGGACAAGTCCCGCCGCTACGCGCTGTCCGTGGCGCGCGGCATCCAGGCCGCTTACGGCTCCCAGTCGCCGTTGGCCGGGGTGGGCCGGTACCTGCACCCGGACGAGCGCGAGTACGCGGGCCAGGGGCGTTCGGCGTTCGCGCTGAACGGTTCGGCCACGGTGCTGTTCGAGGTCCGCGGTCAGCAGGACGACCTCGGTCAGAAGCAGCACGGCATGCTCATCCAGTCGGTGCGGACCGGCGTCGAGTCGTTGATCGCGGCGATGGCCTCCGGCGAGGTCGACCGCGTCAGCGGCAACGACTTCTTCGCGCTGCCCGACTACGGCTGGGACACGAGGGTGACGGACTGATCGCGTGCGGGCGCGGAAACCGGCTGCGACCGGTTTTCGCGCCCGCAGCGCAGGCTAGGCTGCCCCGGTGGAGTTGCACCAGGTCGAGTACTTCCTGGCCGTCGTCGATCACAACGGCATCAACGCTGCGGCGAGCGCGCTGCAGCTGGCGCAGCCCACGGTGTCGCAGGCCATCCGCGGTTTGGAGCGCGACCTCGGGGTCGAGCTGTTCCACCGGATCGGCCGCGGCATGGTGCTGACCTCGGCCGGTCAGGCGTTCGTCGGTCCGGCCCGGCAGATCCTGCGGGACGTCGTAGCCGCCGAGGGCACGTTGGTCGATGCCGCCGGGTTGCCGCGCGGGCGCTTGGACATCCACGTCGCGGCTGCGCTGGCGGTGCATCCGGTGGCGCAGCTCGTCGGCCGGTTCCGGCAGCGCTACCCGAACGTTTCGCTGCGGCTGGCAGAGCTGCGCGACGAGGAAGCCGGTGCTTCGCTGATCCGCGAGGGGCACTGCGAGATCGTGTTCACCAACCTGCCCGTTCCGGCCTCGGACCTGCAGGTGGAGGAGCTGGGGCGGCACGAGTACTGGCTGGTCTTCCCGCCGGGCACGGAGGTGTCGGCGAAGGATCCGCTGCCGCTGGCCGAACTCCCGGACCTGCCGCTGGTGATCGTGCCCAAGAGCGGTGGCCGTGCTGCCATCGAGAGGGCGCTCAGTGCGGCCCGCAAGCGCACCCGGCCGTCGGCGGTCGTGCAGCACCGGGAGTCGATGCTGCCGTTCGTGCTGGCCGGGGTCGGGGGCACCGTGCTCGCCCGGCCGATGGCCGAGCAGGCCGCCGCGCGCGGGGCGATCGTGCGGGCGGTCGATCCGCCGATCAGCCTCGGTTACGGGGTGCTCTACGACCCCGCTGTTCTGTCGCCTGCGGGGCGGGCGTTGCTGCGGATGGCGCGGACTCCGCGCTGACCCCGGCGACGGCCAGGAACGCCTCCGCGGCGGGGGACAGCGGTCCCGGGCGGTGCACGAATCCGATGCTGCGCCGCAGTTCCGGTGTGGTGGAGCGCAGGACCACGCCCTGCAGTTCGCGTTCGGCCAGGCTGCGGGGCAGGAACGTGGCGCCCGCGCCGTGCGCGACCAGGTCCCAGATCGACTGCCGGTTGGCCGACTCCACGGCGACGGTCAGCGCCGAGGTGTCCAGCACGTCGTCGACCAGGCTGAGCGTGTCGCCCAGTTCCAGGACCAGCGGGATGCCGGCCACCGCGGACAGCGGCACCGGGTCGGGCAGCTGCGCGGCCAACTCCGGGGGCAGGACCAGCACGATCTCCTGGGTGTGGAGCTCGCGGGTGCGCAGCGAGGAGCCGCGGGGCCCGGTGCTGTGCAGGGGGAGCGTGGTCAGTCCGAGCTCGGCGCGCCCGCGTCGCACCTCGTCGACCACGCGGGCCGAGCCGCCGGGGTCGATGACGTTGAGCAGCACACCGGGGTGGCGCTGGTGGAACTCGCCGGCCAGTTCGGGCAGCGGGTAGGCGGCCAGCGTCGCCAGCGCGGCGATGTCGAGCTGGCCGCTGCTGAGCGCGAGCACGTCGCGCGCGGCGCTGCGTGCGCGCTCGACGTCGCGGAGGATGCGGCGGGCGGGCGTCGCGAACGCCTCGCCGTCGGGGGTGAGCACCAGCTGGCGCCCGGTGCGGCGGAACAGCTGCACCCCGAGCTGGCGCTCCAAGCTCCGGATGGCCTGCGACAGGGACGGCTGCGCGATGTACAGCGACTGCGCGGCCTTGGTGACGCTCCCGTGGTCGATCACCGCAACGAAGTACTCCACCAGCCGCAGGTCCACCCCGGAAGGATACGGACCCGGTGGCAGTGCATTGGTCCGGGCTATGGGTGCGTGCGGGGTTTGGTCTGGATCATACCGGCCGGTCGGTCTGGACCTGGGTCGCCGCGAGCGGGATACTGGGGCGGCCTTGGCTCGAGACCGGAGGAGATGCAGCGTGGGTGAGAGCGTCCTGACCGAGATCGCCGACGGCGTCGCCGTCATCACGATCAACCGGCCCGAGGCCCGCAACGCGGTGGACCGCTCGGTCGCCGAGGGCCTGGCCGCCGCGATCGACGAGCTCGAAGAGCGCTCCGACGCGGTCATCGGCATCCTCACCGGCGCGGGCGGCACGTTCTGCGCGGGCATGGACCTCAAGGCCTTCACCCGCGGCGAGCGCCCCTCCATCCCGGGCCGGGGATTCGGCGGCGTCACCGAGCGGCCACCGTCGAAACCGCTGCTCGCCGCCGTCGAGGGCTGGGCCCTGGCCGGTGGCTGCGAGCTGGCGCTCAGCTGCGACCTGATCGTCGCCTCGCGGGAGGCCAAGTTCGGGCTGCCCGAGGTCAAGCGAGGCCTGGTCGCCGCCGCCGGTGGTCTGCTGCGGCTGCCCAAGACGTTGCCGTACCAGCTGGCCATGGAGGTCGCGCTGACCGGCGATCCGCTGACCGCCGAGGTCGCCCACGCGCACGGGCTGATCAACAAGATCACCGAGCCGGGCGAGGCGCTGAACGGGGCGAGGGAGCTGGCCGCGCGGGTGGCGGCGAACGGGCCGCTCGCGATCCGCGCCACCAAGCAGATCGTCTCCGGTGCGGTGCGGTGGACCGACGCCGAGGCCTTCGCCCAGCAGCGCGAGATCTCGTCTCCGGTGTTCGCCTCCGCCGACGCCCAGGAAGGGGCGCGCGCGTTCGCCGAGAAGCGCAAGCCGGTCTGGCGGGGTGAGTGAACCGGTGACCGCTGAAGACGACCAGGCGCAGCGCCGTCGGGCCGTGCGGGAGCTCGGTGCCGCGCTGCGCGAGCTGACCGACGCCGCGGTGTCCACCGAGGTCGACACCGAGACCCTGACCGAACTCGCCGAACAGGTCCGCGCATTGGTCCCACCGCTGGCCGCGGCCCGCCGCGAACGCGGTGAACCGGCCACTGTGGACGGTGGTCAGCGCGCGCGCCGGATGTACAACCCGGCATCCGGCCCGGGGAATCCGATCGCACCGCCGATGCGGGTGGAGATCGTCGACGGCGCGGCGATCGGCCGCTGCACGCTCGGGCTGACCTACGAGGGACCGCCCAGCTACGGGCACGGCGGCATCAGCGCCCTGCTGGTGGACCAGATCCTCGGCCACGCGCACTCGACCCGCGGCAAGCACGGCATGACGGTCAAGCTCGAACTGCGCTACCGGCGTCCGGTCCCACTGCAGACGCCGCTGCGCATCGTCGGCCGGCTGGAGAACGTCGACGGGCGGTGGACCGAGTCGATCGCCACGATCAGCACCGAGGACGACCCCGACACCGTGCTGGTGGAGGCCAAGGGCGTTTTCGTGGTGCCCAGCGCCGAGCAGTCCAAGCGGCTGTTCGGGGAGTTGGAGCGCCTCTCGAGGTGATCAGCGGGTGCCGATGGTTCAAGGAGGAGCCGCATGTACCCAGGAGTCCACGCCGCTACCCACCCCGACCGGCCCGCGCTGATCATGGCCGGATCCGGTCGGCGCCTGACCTACCGCGAACTCGACGAGCGGTCGCTGCGGCTGGCCAACCAGCTGCGCGCGGCGGGGCTGGGCAAGGGCGATGTCGTCGCGCTGCTCAGCGACAACTCCCCGGAGGCCTTCGAGGTCTACTGGGCCGCGCTGCGCTCCGGACTGTACGTCTGCGCGGTCAACAGCCACCTGCAACCCGAAGAAGTCGCCTACATCGTCAACGATTCGGGTGCCAGCGCGCTGCTGGTGTCCGCCGGGCTGGCCGAGCTGGCGGAGGCGGTCGCCGAGCAGGTGACCGTCGGGCTGCGGCTGGCTTTCGGTGGTGCGGTGCCGGGTTTCGACGATTACGAGGAAGCGCTGGCCGCAGCCTCGACCGAAGTTCCCGCTTCGCAGCCGTGCGGCGCGGACCTGCTGTACTCCTCGGGAACCACCGGGCGCCCCAAGGGGATCAAGCCCAACTTGCCCGATCGCCAGGTGCACGAACCCGGCAACGTGCTGGTCGACCTGCTGAGCGCGTTCTACGGGTTCACCGAGGACACCGTCTACTTGTCCCCGGCGCCGGTCTACCACGCGGCACCGCTGCGCTACAGCGCCTCGGTGCACGCGATCGGCGGAACCGTGGTGATGATGGAGCGCTTCGACCCGGAGGGCGCGCTGCGGGCGATCGAGGAGTACGGCATCACGCACAGCCAGTGGGTTCCGACGATGTTCGTCCGGATGCTCAAGCTGGACGAGCAGATCCGGCAGCGCTACGACCTGAGCAGCCACCGGATGGCGGTGCACGCCGCCGCGCCTTGCCCGGTCGAGGTCAAGCGGGCGATGATCGAGTGGTGGGGCCCGATCCTGCAGGAGTACTACGCGGCGACCGAGGGCATCGGCATGACGCTGATCGATTCCGCCCAGTGGCTGGACAAACCCGGTTCGGTCGGCCGCTCGGTGCTCGGCGAGGTGCACATCTGCGACGAGGGCGGCCGCGAGCTGCCCAGCGGTGAGGTCGGCACCGTCTACTTCGGACGGGACGAGGTGCCCTTCGAGTACCTGGGGGACCCGGACAAGACCCGGTCGGTCAAGCACCCCGAGCACGGGAACTGGGCCACCGTCGGCGATCTGGGCTACGTCGACGACGACGGCTTCCTGTTCCTCACCGACCGCAAGGCCTTCATGATCATCTCCGGCGGGGTGAACATCTACCCGCAGGAGGTCGAGAACGTGCTGGTGCTGCACCCGGCCATCCTCGACGTCGCGGTGTTCGGGGTGCCGGACGCCGAGATGGGCGAGGCGGTCAAAGCCGTCGTGCAACCGGCACCCGGCGCGGAACCGGGACCGGACCTGGAGCGGGAGATCCTCGACTACGCCAGGCAGCGCGTCGCGCACTACAAGGTGCCGCGCAGCGTCGACTTCGCGAGCGAGCTGCCGCGCACCCCCACCGGAAAGCTCGTCAAGGGAAAGCTCAAGGCGCGCTACGCGCCTTCGTGATCGGGAGGACTGTTCGTGCAACGACGTTGGGGCATCACGGTGCCGTTCCAGGGCATTCCGCTGGCCGAGCAGCGCGAGCTCATCGCCGAACTGCCGGACCTGGGCTACACGGACGTGTGGTCGTCGGAGTCCAACGGCGCCGACGCGTTCACCCCGCTCGCGCTGGCCAGCGCTTGGGCCCCGAAGCTGCGGCTGGGCACCGCGATCGTCCCGGTCTACACCCGCGGTCCGGCGACGCTGGCGATGAGCGCCGCCTCGCTGGCCGCGGCCGCCCCGGGCCGGTTCGCGCTGGGCATCGGCACCTCGTCCAACGTGATCGTGGAGCGCTGGAACGACATCCCGTTCGAGGAGCCGTACAAGCGCGTGCGCGACACGCTGCGGTTCTTGCGCAAGGCGCTGAGCGGGGAGAAGGTCACCGAGACCTACGACACCTTCCAGGTCAAGGGCTTCACCGCCGGTCTGGTCGCCGAGCCGGCGCCGCCGCTGCTGGTCGCGGCGCTGCGGCCGGGGATGCTGCGGCTGGCGGGCCGGGAAGGCGACGGCGCGATCATCAACTGGCTCTCGCCCGACGACGTGCGCGCGGTGGTCCCGCACGTGCACGAGGGCGGCGAGGGCAAGGAGGTCGTGGCCCGCATCTTCGCGATGCCCGACGCCGACGCCGACACCGCTCGCGGTATCGCGCGGCGGCAGATCGCGGCGTACATGAACGTGCCGGTGTACCGGGCTTTCCACGAGTGGCTGGGCCGCGAGGAGCTCTCGCCGATGTGGCAGGCGTGGGACGCCGGTGACCGCAAGGCGGCGCTGGAGGCGATCCCGGACAGCGTGGTCGACGACCTGGTGGTGCACGGCCCGGCCGAGCACTGCCGGGAACGGATCCAGCAGTACGTGGACAACGGGGTCACCACCCCGGCGATCGCGGTCCTGCCGCAGGGGAACCCGGCGGACGCGGTCCGCGCGCTGGGCCTGAAGTAGCGAGGGGGAGACCCCCACGACGGGTCAGCTCAGCGCGGCGGCCTGTGCGGAGAGATCGGAGTCGAGGTGCGCGGAGTCGTTGAAGCTGCGGACGATCCACCGGTCCGCGGTCACCACGATCCGGGAGATCGAGCCGTTGTCGGCGCCCAGGAAGGCCAGCGGGCGGGATCCGGTGGCCAGCGCCAGGACCTGCCCGATCACGCCGCCGTGGGTGAACACCGCGATCCGCTGGTCCGGGTGCGCCGCGGCCAGCCGCTCGATCGCGCCGCGGACGCGGGCGCTCAGCGCCGCCCCGGATTCCGCGCCGGGGATGACGTCCCAGCGCTGCTCGGCGTGCATCCGCTGGATGACCGGGTCGTTCTCGGCGGTCTTCTGCCGGAACAGCCCGCCTTCCCACTCGCCGAGGTGCACCTCCCGCAGGTCCGGTTCGACCTGCGGGGTCAGGCCGGTGCGCGCGGCCAGCGGTGCGGCGGTCTGGACGGTGCGGATCAGCGTGGTCACGTAGATCGCGTCCAGGCCCGCGTCGGCCAGCCGCTGCGCGACGCGCTCGGCGTGCTCCCGGCCCTGCGGCGCCAGTTCCGGGTCGCCCTGCCCGTCGACCAGCGGGAACGGCCGGTCCGGGCGGGCCGGGGCCGATTCGCCGTGCCGGATCAGCAGGACGTCGGTGGCCCCGGTCGGGACCGCGAAACGGGACTGCCGGTACTCCACCTCGGACATGCTGGCTCGCTTCCCTGGGCAACTGGTCCGCCTGGACCCTTCCAGCAGGCCAAGAGGTTTTCAAGTCGCCGAGACCGGTCGACGGCCGGCACCGAGACGATGGGTGAGCACAGTGGACAGTGATGCGATCCGGGTGGCGCACGAAGGCCCCGTTCTGACGGTCACGATCAACCGGCCCAAGCGCAAGAACGCCCTGGACCTGGCGGCCTGGCGCGGCCTGCACGAGGCGATCGGGAAAGCCGCGGCCGACGACGACGTGCGGTGCTTGGTGATCACGGGAGCGGAAGGCGACTTCTGCGCGGGCGCGGACCTCAGCGGCGACCGCGGCCCGCAGCACCCGCTGAACCGGATGCACGGCATCAACGAGATCGCACTAGCGCTGCACGAGCTGCCGAAACCGTCGGTGGCGAAGGTGCGGGGCGTGGCGGTCGGCGCCGGGTGGAACCTGGCGCTGGGCTGCGACCTGGTGGTCTGCACCCCGGACGCCCGGTTCTCGCAGATCTTCGGCAAGCGGGGCCTGTCCCTGGACTTCGGCGGATCCTGGCTCCTGCAGCGGATCGTCGGCCTGCAGCAGGCCAAGCGACTGGCGCTGCTCGCCGAGATCATCGGTGCCGACGAGGCCCGCGAGCTCGGCATGGTCACCGCGGTGCGGGAGGACTCCGAGATCGACGAGTACGTCGCCGATCTGGCCGCCCGCCTCGCGCAGGGCCCGCCGATCGCGCTCGCGCAGAGCAAGCAGATGCTGAACACCGTCGGCAGCCAGAGCTTCCGGGAGGCCCTGGAGAGCGAAGCCCGGGCCCAGACCATCAACTTCGCGACCGCGGACAGCCAGGCCGCCAAGGAGGCGTTCATCAACAAGACCGAACCCGAGTTCACCGGCGATTGGGTGCTGCGATGAGCCGCGAGCAGATCACCTACGAGGTCTCCGAGAGCATTGCCACGATCACGTTGGACCGGCCGGACAAGCTCAACGCGTTCACCCACGTGATGCGCGACGAGCTGATCAGCGCGTTCGACGACGCCGACGCCGACGACGAGGTCCGCGCGGTGATCGTCACCGGCGCCGGACGCGGGTTCTGCGCCGGGGCGGACCTGAGCGCGGGCGCGGAGACGTTCAACGCCGGTGCCAACGACGAGCGGGCCGCGACGCGCTGGGCGGCGGGGCAGATCGACGGCGTGCCGCGCGACGGCGGCGGCACGGTGGCGTTGCGCATCGCCGAGTCGCGCAAGCCGGTGATCGCGGCGTTCAACGGTCCGGCGGTCGGGGTGGGCGTGACGATGATGCTGCCCGCGGACATCCGGCTGGCCGCCGAGTCGGCGAAGTTCGGGCTGGTCTTCGCCCGCCGGGGGATCGTCCCGGAAGCGGCCTCGTCGTGGTTCCTGCCGCGCGTGGTCGGCATCTCGCAGGCGATGGAGTGGGTCGCCACCGGCAGGGTTTTCGGCGCGCAGGAAGCACTTTCCGGACGCCTGGTGTCCCGGGTGGTCCCGGACGACGACCTGCTGCCGACGGCGCGCGCGATCGCCCGCGAGATCGCCGACAACACCTCCGGCGTCTCGGTGGCGGTGTCGCGCCAGCTGCTGTGGGGCATGCTCGGCGCCGACTCGCCGTGGGAGGCGCACCGCCTGGACTCCAAGGCGATCAACCACCTCGGCGCGGCGGCGGATTCGGCGGAAGGCGTCGAGGCGTTCCTGGCCAAGCGCCCGGCGCAGTTCCCCATGAAGGTCAGCGCCGACTACCCCGATTTCATCCCGCCCTGGCCACGACGTCCCGGCTCGCCCTGATCGAGCGGGGTTCGCCGGGACGCGATCGTGGAGGAGGGTCAGGTGGGATCGGTGAAGTGCGGAGTGCGCTCGTCGAGGTTGGCCTTGACCGCTTCGGTCTGGTTGGGGCTGCCGATGAGGGCCCGGATCGCTTCCTGCTCGGCCGCGAAGCCCTCGGCGAGGGTGGCGCGCCCGGCCATGTCGAGCAGGCGCTTGGAGTGGCGGATCGCGTCCGGGCTCTTGGCGGCGATCTCGCGGGCCAGCTCCAGCGCTGCGGTCAGCGGATCGGCCTCGACGCGGGTGGCCAGGCCGAGGTCGGCCGCTTCGGTACCGCTGACGACGCGGCCGGTGAAGGTCAGTTCCTTGGCCACGTCCCGGCCCACCAGTTCCGGGAGGACCTGGGTGCCGGTCATGTCCGGGGCCAGGCCCCACTTGATCTCCATCACCGACAGCCGCGCATCGCCGGCCACCAGGCGGATGTCGGCGCCCAGCGCGATCTGGAGGCCGCCGCCGAAGGCCACGCCGTGCACCGCGGCGATCACCGGGACCGGGATCGTCGCCCAGACGTGGGCCGCTTGCTGGCCGCGGGCTTCGGCCGGGCCGACCGGTTCGGTGGTCGCCGCGCGGCGTTCGAAGGACCGGCCGCCGTCGGCCATCTTCGCGAAGTTGCCGAAGTCCAGTCCCGCGCAGAAGGCCCGGCCCTCGCCGGAGAGGACCACGGCCCGCACCGCGGGGTCCTCGCGCAGTCGCAGACCGGTGGCCACGAGCGCGTCGAACATCGCCTGGTCCAGCGCGTTGAGCTTGTCCGGCCGGCTCATCCGCACGTCCGCCACGCCGTCGGTGGTGGTGCAGCTGACCCGCTGCTCGGCCGTTGTGGTCACGGAACCTCCAGAGTGCGGTGCGCCAAGGAGTTTCGAACGCTATGGCGGCTTCCCACGTGGCGTCAAGGACGTCCCTTGTGCTCGCCGCGCGATCGAGCCTAATGTCACCGATCAGGTTCTCGCAGCGCTCAACATCCACTGTGGACAAGCTGGAAGAGGAGCACCATGACCGAGATGCGGCAGATCGCCTCGGGACTGCAGTTCCCGGAAGGGCCGGTGGCGCTCCCCGACGGATCCGTGCTGCTGGTGGAGATCAAGCGCGGCACCCTGTCGAAGGTCGGTCCCGGCGGTGAGGTGTCGGTGGTAGCCGACTGCGGCGGTGGTCCGAACGGGGCCGCGATCGGCCCGGACGGTGCGGTGTACGTGTGCAACAACGGCGGTTTCGAGTGGCTGGACATCCGCGGCCGCGACGTCCCGGGGATGCAGCCGTACGACTACACCGGCGGCCGGATCCAGCGCGTCACGATGGACGGCACCGTCACCGACCTCTACGCCGAGGTCGGAGGTCGCGGGCTGCGTGGCCCCAACGACATCGTCTTCGACGCCGAAGGCGGCTTCTACTTCACCGACCTGGGCAAGCGGCGCCCCCGCGACACCGACCGCGGCGGGCTCTACTACGCGACCCCCGACGGCAGCCGCATCGAGGAGATCGCCTACCCGCTGACCGAGGCCAACGGCGTCGGGCTGTCCCCGGACGGCGAGCGGATCTACGTCGCGGAGACCTCCACCGGCCGCGTCTGGTACTGGGACGTCGAAGGCCCGGGGCGCTTGCGCCGCACCGGGAACGGACCCGCCGGCGCCGCGCTGCTGCACGGCTTCCCCGGCTACCAGCTGCTGGACTCGCTCGCGGTGGATTCCGAGGGCAACGTGTGCGTGGCGACGCTGATCACCGGTGGCATCAGCGTGCTCAGCCCGGACGGCGAGCTCAAGGACGTGCTCAAACCGCCCCGCCACGACGCGCACGTCACCAACATCTGCTTCGGCGGTCCGGACCTGCGCACCGCCTACATCACCTCGTCCGGCTGGGGAATCCTCTACGAGATGGAGTGGCACTGCCCCGGACTGGAGCTCAACCACGCGCCGAGGAGGGCTTGATGGCGGAGGACCTGCGGGAGCGGTTGCTGACCGAACTCATCGGGCCGGGCGGCGATTTCGAGATCGTCGAGCAGGACGTCGGCGGCATCCCGATGCGCGTCTACACCGGGGGACCGGCGACGCTGCGCGACGTGGTGCTGTTCAGCAGCGGCTACGGCGACCGGGAGTTCCTGGTCTACGAGGACTTCCGGTGCAGCTTCGCCGAGCACTTCCGGCTGGTGGCCGGGCTCGCCCGCTGCCTGCGCGAGGAGTACGGGCTGAGCAGCGGTGACCGGGTCGCCATCGCGATGCGCAACTTCCCGGAGTGGCCGGTGGTCTTCTTCGCGATCCAGGCCGCTGGGCTGGTCGCGGTCCCGCTCAACGCCTGGTGGACCGACGCCGAGCTGCGCTACGGGCTGACCGACTCCGGCGCGAAGCTGGTGTTCGCCGATGCCGAGCGGACGGCGCTGATCGATCGCGAGATCCCGACCGTGGAGGTCCGGGGCGGAACACCGGCGCCCGGCGTGCGCGCGTGGGCCGAGCTCGTGGCATCGCTGCCGGAGCGCGCCGAGCTGCCGGAAGTGGACATCAGCCCGGACGACGACGCGACGATCATGTACACCTCCGGCACCACAGGCCGTCCCAAGGGCGCGGTCGCCACGCACCGCAACCACTGCACGAACCTGCTCAACACGGTGGTGGCCCGCCGGGTGCACGCCGCACTGGCCAACGACGGGGTCTTCCCGCCGCTGGGCGATCCCGACGCGCCGCAACCAGGTGTGCTGCTGACGTTCCCGATGTTCCACATCGCCGGGCTCACCACGATGTACTTCGCCACGCTGTCCGGGGCGAAGCTGGCCACCACGTACCGCTGGGACCGGGAGGTCGCGGCCCGGCTGATCCTCGACGAAGGACTGACCACCGCGGCCGGGGTGCCGACCGTGATGCGCGATCTCGTCGAGCAGGGCGAAGCCGTGCGGAAGCTGGACGGCGTCAACATGGGCGGCGCGCCGGTCCCGCCGGACCTCGTGCACCGCATCGACGCCCTGGGCACGGGCGTCGCACCGGCCAACGGCTACGGCCTGACCGAGACGACTTCGGCGGTGGTGAGCAACGCGGGCAGCTACTACCTCGCCCGCGCGGACAGCGTAGGCCGGTGCGTTCCGGGCGCGGATCTGCGCGTCGTGGACCCGGCGACCAGTGACGAGGTGGCCGACGGCGAGATCGGTGAGCTCTGGTTCCGCGGGCCGAACATCGTGCGCGGCTACTGGAACAACCCGCAGGCCACCGCGGAATCGTTCGTCGACGGCTGGTTCCGCACCGGCGACCTCGGGTACGTCGAGGACGGCTGGGTGCACGTGGTCGACCGGCTCAAGGACGTGGTGATCCGGGGCGGCGAGAACGTCTACTGCGCGGAGGTCGAGGCGGCGCTGTTCGAGCACCCGGCAGTGCTCGACTGCGCGGTCATCGGGCTGCCGCACCCGAAGCTGGGGGAGGAGGTGGCGGCCGTGGTGAACCTGCGGACCCCGGTCGAGCCCGCGGAGCTGCAGGAGCACGTCGCAGCGCGGCTGGCGGCGTTCAAGGTCCCGGCCCACGTGGTGATCCGCCCCGACCCGCTGCCGCGCACCCCGACCGGCAAGGTCCTCAAGCGCCAGCTGCGCGACCACATCGGAGCCTGACGTGGAACTCCGCGGGATAGACCCGGATCCGACCGAGCGCTGGCTGCGCGAGAACGTGCCCGGGCTGCGCGCGCCGGTCGAGTTCTCGCTGATCTCCGGCGGCCGGTCCAACCTGACCTACCGGGTGACCGATGCGGACGGCGTGGTGCGAGCGCTGCGCCGGCCGCCCACCGGTGGAGTCCTCAGCACCGCCCACGACATGAGCCGGGAGTGGCGCTCCATCTCCGCCCTGCACGACACGGCCGTCCCGGTGCCGGAGCCGTTGGCCTACTGCGCCGACGCGGAGGTGACCGGTGCCGAGTTCTACGTGATGGGCTTCGTCGACGGCACCGTGCTGGCCGATGCGGCCGCGGTCGAGGCGTTCTCACCGCAGGCCCGCAGGAGGGCCGGGCTGGCGACCGTGGAGTGCATGGCGGCGCTGCACACCGTCGACCCGGACGCGGTCGGGCTGGGCGGCACCGCTCGCCGCGAGGGCTACGTGCTGCGGCAGCTCCACCGCTGGCAGCGGCAGGTGCACCAG
Organism: Saccharopolyspora sp. NPDC002686; assembly: GCF_040295745.1. Classification (NCBI taxonomy): domain Bacteria; kingdom Bacillati; phylum Actinomycetota; class Actinomycetes; order Pseudonocardiales; family Pseudonocardiaceae; genus Saccharopolyspora; species Saccharopolyspora sp. NPDC002686. Next base: position 12,744 of record NZ_JBEOVY010000044.1, on the reverse strand, counting down.
TCGGGCGCCCCGGACTTGGCGCTGCTGGACGCGGTGCACGACGCCTTGGCGGCCAACGTGCCCGAGCAGGGCACCGGGATCGTGCACGGCGATTTCCGGCCCGGGAACCTGTCGTACGCGCCGGACGGCGAGGTGCTGGCCGTCTTCGACTGGGAGCTGGCCACCCTGGGCGATCCGCTGGCCGACCTCGGCTGGCTGGTGGCGTCGTGGGCGCAGCCCGACGACGACGCACCGGCGGTCACCCCGGGCCCCACCGCCGAGCCCGGATTCCCCGGCCGGACCGAACTGGTCGACCGCTACGCGGCGCTGACCGGTCGCGACGTGTCGGACCTGCCGTACTACGTGGCGTTCCAGCGCTGGCGGTCGTGCTGCATCACGGCCGGGGTGCGGGCCCGTTACCTGGCCGGGGTGATGGGCGACGACGGATACGACGCCGAAGACCGGGCGAAGGACGAACTGCGGCAGGCCCGATCGGCCTGGCAGGCGGTGCAGGACCTCGGTCTGGTGTGAACAGCGACTCGACGTGGAGGCGAGAAGATGACGCGGGCGATCCGGATCGGTGGTTTCTCCGGCTACCTGGGCGATCGGCGCAGCGCCTTGGACGAGGCGATGGCCGGTGACCCGTGCGACGTGCTGATCGGCGACTACCTCGCCGAGTTCACCCTCGCGATGCTGGCGGCCCGGCACCGCAGCGACCCGTCGAAGGGCTACGTCGAGTACTTCCTCGACCAGCTCCGCCCGCACCTCGCGGAGCTGGCCGAACGCGGCACCAAGGTGGTGGTCAACGCCGGCGGGTTCAACCCGGCCGGGCTGGCCGGGGCGGTGCGCGCGATGATCGCCGAGAGCGGTGCGGCGCTGCGGGTCGCGCACGTCGAAGGCGACAACATCCTGTCCACAGTGGATGATCTGCAGGCCGCCGGGCACGCGATGCCGAGCCTGGACAGCGGAGCGCCGCTGGCGGACTGGGGCCACCGGCCCATCGCCGCCAACGCCTACCTCGGCGGGTGGGGCATCGCCGCCGCGCTGCGCGAAGGGGCGGACGTCGTGGTGTGCGGCCGGGTCACCGACGCGTCGCTGACTGCGGGCCCGGCGGCGTGGTGGCACGGCTGGCGCACCGACGACTGGGACGAGCTGGCCTCCGCGGTGGTGGCCGGGCACGTCATCGAATGCGGTCCGCACGCGGTCGGCGGGAACTTCTCCGGGTTCACCCAGGTGCCGGGGATGGTCGCGCCGGGCTTCCCGGTCGCCGAGATCGCCGCCGACGGCACCACCGTGATCACCAAGCACGCCCGCGACGGCGGGGCGGTCACCACCGACACCGTGACCGCCCAGCTGGTCTACGAGATCCAGGGCCCGCACTACCTCAACCCGGACGTGACCGCGCACCTGGACACCGTGCGGCTGCGGCAGCTCGCACCGGACCGGGTGGAGATCTCCGGGACCACCGGCTCCCCACCGCCCCCGACCACCAAGGTCGCGGTGTTCGCCCCGATCGGCCACCAGATCGTCATCAGCGTCTACGCCACCGGCCTGGACATCGGGGAGAAGGTCGAGCTGATCCGCGCCCAGGCCGAAGCGCTGCTGGCCGGGGTGGACGCCGAACTCGACGTGAGCGCGCTCGGCACCGCTGCCGAGGACCCCGAACGCCAGTGGGACGCCACCGTCCAGGTCCGCATCATGGCCACCGCCGCCGACCGGGAACCCCTGGCACGGCTGGCCGAGGGGATCGGCGAGCTGTTCCTGTCCAGCATCCCCGGCTTCTACACCGACAACGCGGCCCGCCAGTCCAGCTCGCCGAAACCGCGCATCGACTACTGGCCGTCGTTGCTGGCGATCGACGCGGTCCCGCACGAGGCGGTGCTCGACGACGGCACCCGGATCCCGATCGCCCCACCACCGGCCACCGAACAGCCGAGCCAACCGCAGCACCCGGAGCCAGGACCGGTGGCACCGGGCGAAACCCGCCGCGTCCCGCTCGGCCGCCTCGCGCACGCGCGCAGCGGCGACAAGGGCGGCAACAGCAACGTCGGCCTGTGGGTGGCAGACCCGGAGGCCTGGCCGTGGCTGCGCGACCTGCTCAGCACCGAGGAGCTGCGGCGGCTGATGCCGGAGGCCAAGGACCTCGACGTCGTCCGGCACGAGTTCCCGCACCTGCGGGCGGTGCACTTCGTCCTGCGCGGACTGCTGGGCACCGGCGGTTCGAGCAACCTGCGCGTCGACCCGATCGGCAAAGCGGTCGGCGAGTTCCTCCGCGCCCGCCACGTCGACGTCCCGGTGGAACTGCTGGACTAGTCGAGCGGGTGCGCGATCTCGTCGGCGGGCAACCGGCCCAGCACGACGGCCACCACCGCGGCGATCAGCGGGACGATCCCGGCCACGACGAACGTCGCCTGCGTGCCGATCGCTTCGGAGACCGGTCCGGCGACGGCCATCGACAGCGGCAGGAACGCGATGGACACGAAGAAGTCCAGGCTGGTGATCCGGCCGAGCAGCTGCGGCGGCACCCGGCGCTGCAGCAGCGTGCCCCACAGCACCATCGGGCTGGAGAACAGCGCACCGACGAAGAAGGCCGCCGCGGTGACCACCCAGATCTCCTTGGCGGCGGCAACCGCCAACAGCGGCAGGCCCGCCACACCCCACAACCCCAGCAAGGTGGTCAGGTAGCGGCGGGGCATCCGCAGCGAGCCCATCACCAGCGATCCGACCGCACCACCGATTCCCCACGTAGCCAGCACCAGCGCGTGCTCCCCGGCACCACCGCCGAGGCGGTCCTTGATGAGGAACGGCAGCACGACCTGCAACGGCCCCATCATCACCATCACCATGAGCGAGGCGAAGGCCAGCGAAGCGACCAACCACCGCGTCGCCAGCATGTACCGGAAACCCTCGGCGATGTCGGCGAAGACACCGCGAGCCGGCCCCTCGACACTGCGCACCGGCGTGCGCGGCACGGTCCAGAACGTGCACCAGGCCGCGAACGCCAGCACCGCGCCCACCGCCATCGCCGCGCCCGGCGCGAAAGCCGTGATGATGAGGCTGCCGAGCGCGGGACCGGCGGCCTGCTGGATGCTCGGGCGCACCATGCCCTCGAACCCGTTGGCCGCCATGAGCTCGTCCTCGGCCAGCAACGAGGGCAGCCAGGCGGAGTAGGCGGGGAAGTAGAACGCCACCGCGGTTCCACCGAGGAAACCGATCGCGACCAGGTGCCACAGCTGCATCTGATCGGTCAACGACAGCACGGCCGCGGTGGTGAGCAGCACGAAGTGCACGCCCTGCACGACGAGCAGGATCGTCTTCTGCGCCACCCGGTCCGCGACCGCGCCGCCGAGCAGCATGGGCAGCAGCGCGCCCAGCGACGCCGCGGCGGCGACGAACGAGAGCTGGCTGGCGCCGCCACCGATCCGCACGACCTCCCAGACCTGCCCGACGGTCCACAAACCGGTGGTGAACAGCGTGAAGCACAATGCGGCGGAGAGCCTGCGGTAGGCGCTGCGCCGGAACGGCAGGAGCACGCGGGGAACCCGGCGCACGGGGCTTGCGGGTTCCGTCCCGAGGTCTTCGATCACGCCACGAACGCTAGGACTTCCACAGCACTGGAGGTCAACGAGCAGGCGAAATCCCGGTGTCAGGCACCGACGATGCGCAGGGCGATGGCGACGTAGCGGTCGGCGAGCTCGGCCGGGTCGGTGTCGCCTTCCGGGTCGTACCACTGGGGGATCGCGTTGCACGCGGCCTGGATCGCGCGGCGCGCTTCGGCGGGGTGCTCGCAGCGGAACCGCCCGCACCGCGCGCCGTCGTCGATGATGTCCTGGAACAGCCGCGTCGCGGATTCCCGCAGCTCGGCGAGCCGTTGCGCGTGCACCGGATCCAGGTTGCGGGCGTCCCGAGCGGCGATGGTGCTCTCCACCCGCCGCCGCACCCGGTAGTCCACGGTGGCGCGCACGAGCGCGCGCAACCGCTCGGCCGGATCGTCACCGCAGGCGTGCAGCGCCGCGTCGCAGGTGCGGACGTAGTCGTTGACGCTGTCCTCCATCAGCCCGGCGAACAGCTCCTGCTTGCTGGAGTGCCAGTAGTACAGCGCGGAGAGGCTCAACCCGGCGCGCTTGGCGATGTCCCGGATGGACGCGCCGTGGTAGCCGCGCTCGGCGAAGATCTCCCGCGCCGCGACGGAGAGCGCATCGCCGCCCTGACCGCGCGGGATCGCTGGGCCGGTGTGGGACGAGGATTCCGGTGCCGTCGTCACGGAAACCAGGATACGGCTTGAACCGGGCCGCAACCCCCCGAATTCCACCGCTCAGGCGGTGAACCGGTCCCAGAGCTCCGCTTCGCCCGAGGCGAGCGCGGTTCGTCCCAGGCGTGTCGACCAGTCCCGCTCGGTGCCGCATTCGTCCCGCCACGCCCACAACTTGCGGGTGACGTGGTGCAGCGGGTGTTCCCGCGTCACGCCCATCGCGCCGTGCAGCTGGTGCGCCGTCCGAGCGATGCTGGTGGCCGTCCGCGCCGCGGTGATCTTCGCCGCCGCTGTCGCGACCAGTGCTCGCTCGGAGTTCTGCGCGCGCACAGCGCGGGACACGGCGGCTTCGGTGGCGACGAGGTGAACGCGCATCTCCGCCAGCGAATTGGCCACGGCCTTGAGCGCGACTAGCGGACGACCGAACTGCTCGCGCCTGGTGACGTGCTCGCGCGTGTGCTCGTACGCCCCGCGTGCCGCGCCGAGCAGCGCAGCGGAGTTGAGCAGCGCCAAGCGTGCGAGCACGTCTTCGTGCGAAGGCGCGTCCGGCAGGGGAGTCGTGGCTCCGGACGCTCGCAGCGCATCACGAGGTTCACCTGCCAGGTTCTCGCCGTGCTCGACTTCGCCGCGCTCGACGAGGAAAGCGGGCTCCCGCTCCGGACGCACCACGACGTGGCTGGCGTAGCGCGCCCACGGCACGGCGGCGGCATCGGTGGTGGTGACGACCAGGGGAGCGGTTTCCAGCTCTGCGCCGAGGATCCAGCGCGAAACCGACACCTCGACCAGCGGCACGCCCACCCCGTGCGCGGCCGTCGCGGCCACGAGCTCGGTCAGGTCCTGCAGGGTTCCGCCGACGCCGCCGCGCGACTCGTCCACGCCGACCTGCGGCCAGCCCAGTTCCACCATCGTCGACCACACCGGGTGCAGCCCGGTCGCCTGCGGATCGGCTCCGGACAGCACGTCGGCGGCGACTTCAGCGATCAAGCTCAACGTCGTGCCTCCTGCTTGGCGAGGATGGACAGCAGCACCTCGGAGGAACCGCCGCGGATGCTGAACCCCGGGGACGCGAGGATCGCCTCGCCCAGCACGCTCTCAGGCGCGACGATCCCGGATCCGCTTGCCCGCCGCGCGCATTCCAGCACGTCCCGCTCGAACGCGGTGCCGAGGTACTTCAACGTGGCGGCGGCCTGGACAGGTGCTTCACCGGCGTCCAGCGATTCCGCGACCTGCGCGCACAACGCGCGCAGCGAGGCCAACCGCGCGACCAGCTCACCGACTTCCGCCGCCAGGCCCTCGTCCGCGGTGTCCAGCAGCTCGGCCAGCACCGGGTAGGTGGACAGCACCCTCTCAGGTCCGCCGCGCTCGTAGGAGAGCTGCTCGGTGACCTGCTGCCAGCCGTTGCCGACCGCACCGATCACCCGGTGCTCCGGGACGAAGACGCCCTCGAAGACCACCTCGTTGAAGTGGTGCGACCCGGCCATGTCCACGATCGGCGACACCGACACCCCGGGGGCGTTCATGTCCAGCACGAACTCGGTCAGCCCCGCGTGCTTGACCTCGGACTTCTCGCTGCGCGCCAACAGGTAGGCGTGCGTGGCCCGGTGCGCGTGGCTGGTCCAGATCTTGCGGCCGTCGATCCGCCAGCCGCCCGGTACGCGGGTCGCGGTGGTGCGCACCGCCGCGAGGTCCGAGCCGGCGTCCGGTTCGCTCATGCCCAGGCAGAACACGAAGTCCCCGGCGACGATGCCCGGCAGGATCTCCTGCTGCAGCTCGGCGGTTCCGTGGCGCAGGATCGACGGTCCGATCTGCCGGTCGCCGATCCAGTGCGCGGCCACCGGGGCGCCCGCGCGCAGGAGTTCTTCGGTGAGCACCAGGCGCGCCAGGTTGGACCGCTCGCCGCCGCCGACCGAGCGCGGCCAGGTCATGCCCAGCCAGCCGCGTCCGGCCAGTTCCCGGCTGAAGTCCAGGTCGAACGACCGCAACCAGGCGTCCGGCCGCGGCCGGTACCGGCCCGCCTCCCGCCACTCGCGGCACAGCTCCCGCACCTCCCGGCGCAGTTCGGCCAACGGATTCACGGTGCCTCCTTCCGCACGACCAGATCGGCGGCCACCGCGCCGGTCTGGTGGACCACGAGCGGGTTGATCTCGAGTTCGCCCAGCTCGTCGCCGAGTTCGGCGGCGGCTTGGGAGATCGATGCGATCGCCGCGGCAGCCGCGTCGACATCGCAGCGCGGGCGACCGCGGAACCCGTCCAGCAGCGGCCATCCGCGCAGCTCCCGCAGGAGCGCGACGGCACGTTCGGCGTCGACGGGTCCGAGCGCGGACACGACGTCGGGGTTCAGCTCGGCGGTGGTCCCGCCCATCCCGACCGTCAGCACCGGCGGGTAGCCGTGCTCGCTGCCCTGCACGCCGACCAGCAGCTCCACGCCGCGCGGAACCACTTCCTGGACCAGCACACCGTCGATGCGCGCGTCGGGAGCATTCGCTGCGACCGTGTCGAGCATGTCCTGGGCCGCGCTGCCCGCGCGTTCGGAGGGGACGCCGACGAGAACGCCGCCGACGTCGCTTTTGTGCGCCAGATCAGGGGATTGGACCTTCAGCACGACCTCGTCGCCGAACTCCCGCGCGGCCCGGGCAGCATCGGCGGGCTCGACCACGCGCCCACGCGGCCTGTCGACCTGCAGCGCGTCGAGCAGCTGCGCGCCTTCGGCCTCGGTGAGCTCGGGGCGGTCGAGGAAACGTGCCAGACCACGGGGAACTGCCCGTTCCGCCCGGCGATGTTCCCGCGGCACCAAGTGCGCGATGAGGCGCAGCGCGGCCGTGGTCGTGCCCAGCACGGAGATCCCGTTGCGCCGCAACACCGAACCGGCTTCGGCGATCTGCTCGTGCGAGTAGAGCCAGGCCACCGCGAACGGTTTGGTGCTGCGCTTGGCGGCCCGCAGGATCGACTCGGCGACCTCCAACGCCGCCTCGCCGCCGATGGTGGTCAGCACCACCAGCACGGCGTCCACCTCGTCGGATGCGGCGACCGCATCGCACACCGCGCCGAACTGCCCGGCGTCGTCGATGACCTGGGCGGTGACGTCCACCGGGTTGACCGCGCTGCCGAACGCCGGGATGAGCGGCGCCAGCACGTCCCGGGTGGCCGGGTCCAGCTCGGGCAGCACCAAACCGGCGGGTTCGGCCTGGTCGGCGGCCAATCCGCCGGCACCGCCGGAACTGGTGATCACGCCGATCCGGCGGCCCCTCGGCCGGGGTTCGGCGGTCAGCGCCACCGCGGTGTCCAGCAGTTCGTCCAGGTCGTCCACCTGGATCGCACCGGATTCGCTGGTCAGCAGGTCGAACGCGGTGCCGGCGCGGACCAGCGCGCCGGTGTGCGAGGCGACGGCCCGCTCACCCGCGGCGGAACGCCCGGAACGCAGGACGACGACGGGCTTGCCGAGCGCAGCGGCGTGCGCGGTGAGCCGCTGCCACCGGGCTCCGTCGGGCAGTTCCTCCAGGTAGCACGCGAGCACGCGGACGTTCGGATCGGCGACCAGCAGCTCGGCCGCGTCGGTCGCGGTGATGTCGGCCTGGTTGCCGACGCTGATCCAGGCGGTGAGCCCGATCCCGCGATCCCCGGCCATGCCCAGGAAGCTGCCGCCCAGCGCCCCGCTCTGCCCGACGTAGGCGATCCCGGAATCAGGTGCCTGCTCCCCGTCCGCGGCAGCGGTGAACGTGGCTGCCAAACCGGTCGGCCGGTAGAGCAAGCCCTGGCAGTTCGGCCCGATGACCCGCAAGCCGTACCGCCGGGCCACCTCGACCAGCTGCTCCTGCAACGCGCGTCCGTCCGCGCCCACCTCGGCGAACCCCGATGACAGCACGACCGCGCAGGACGCCCCAGCCCGTCCGGCCTCCTCGACCACCGCGAGCACCCGCGCCGCCGGGACCATCACGAGCACCAGGTCGACCGGACCGGGAAGCTCCAGCAGCGACGGGTAGCAGGGCAGACCGTGCACCTGCTGGTAGTTCGGGTTCACCGGGTAGACCGGACCGTCGAAATCGCGCAGGTAGCGGGTCAACCGGCCGGCCATCGCCGAACGCTCGGAAGCCCCGACGACCGCCACCGCCCGCGGGTGCAGCAACCCGTCCACGGCGCTCACCGACCGTGGAACTTCGGGCTGCGCTTCTCCTTGAACGCGCGCATCGCCTCCGCCGAGTCCTCAGTGGACTGGACGACGGCCATGTGCGACGAGATCAGGTCGAGGGAGGTCCGCAGGTCGGTGCGCGCGGACTGGTAGACGGTCCGCTTGATGGCCCGGATGGCCACGGGCGGACCGTCCGCGAGACGACGTGCGAAGGCGTAGGTCTGCTCCATCAGCTCGTCGTCGGGGTAGCTGCGGCTGGCGATGCCGAGCTCCACCGAGGTGGTGGCGTCGATGAAATCCCCGGTCCACAGCAGTTCCAGCGCCTTGGCGGTGCCGACCAGCCGCGGCAGGAAGTAGCAACCGCCGTCGCCGGGAACCAGGCCGATGCGGACGTACCCCTCGGACATCCGCGCGGATTCGCCGACGAACCGGATGTCGCACATCAGCGCCATGTCCATGCCCGCACCCACGGCGACGCCGTTGACCGCGGCGATGACCGGCTTGTCGAAGTCCTCCAACGCCAGCGCGACCTGGTGGATCCGCTCGGTCAGGATCGTCTTGTGGTCCAGCACGGCCTTCTCGCCTGCGGTGAAGTCGTCCAGGTCGACACCCGAGCAGAACGCGTCACCAGCACCGGTGAGCACCAGCACCCGCACCTCGGGGTCGAACCGAGCGGACCGGATCGCCGCCGCCCACTGGTCGATCATCTCCATGGTGAAGGCGTTCTTCCGCCCCGGCCGGTTGAGCAGGATCGTCCCGATCCCATCCTTGACCTGGTACTCGAGGTCCGCCATGTCCATCCCTCCGCGCTCGCCGAATGGCGCCGAGTCTGGCACGCCGAACACCCGCGGTCCATACAAAATTGAATGCAATCTGCGCGGGACGGCGAAATCGGCGGCCGGTGTCGGGCCGCTGGCTCGCCGTCGTCCTGGTCAGCGGCGACGATCCCGGCGAGGTCCGGGTGTTCCCCTGCGGACTGCCTGAACATCCATAGTGGACTGGCTAGCCCGGGAGCTGGAGGCCGGAGCCCAGGGTCGGGGCGAGCTGGGCCGGGGTGGCGTCGCGGTGGGAATCCATGATCGCGATGGCCTTCTCGGTGTGGCCGCGGCGCAGGGCGTTGATCAGCTGGCGGTGCTCGCGGACGATCCGGCGCCGCGCCGCCTCGTCGTAGAGGTACACCGAGCGGTACGCCTCGGTCATCTTCCAGATCCGCTCGATCTCGTCGACGACCAGCCGCAGCCCCGAAGCCCGGAAGATCACGAAGTGGAAGTCGTGGTTGAGCTCGGTCATCCGCAGGACGTCGACCTCGTCGGCCGCCTGCGCGATCTGGTCGTTGAGCTCGCCGAGCTCGACGATCTGCGCCGCGCTCAACCGCGGCAGCTCGCGGAGCACGACCGCCTCCAGCGCCCCGCGCATCAGGTAGGCCTGCCGCAGTTCCTCCGACGACAAGCGGGTCACGGTATAGCCGACGTTCGGCTGGTGGCGGACCACGCCTTCGGCCTCGAGCGCCTTCAGCGCCTCGCGCACAGGGACCCGGCTGACCCCCAGGCGTTCGGCCAGAGCCTCCTGCCGCAGCGGCTGCCCGGGCAACAACTCCTGGCTGCGCATCATCTGCCGGATCTGCTCGACGGCGCGACCCACCGAAGTCCCCGCCATGGCTCCCCACTCTGCTCGACCGGTGACGGAGAGGGTAGCCCACCGCGGCGCCCCGCTCCCGTGAGCGGCGACGGTGGTCCTTGCGACCATCTACGCTCACGACTCGCTGCGACCTGGTTGGCTGAGCGGCGATGGTCGTCCGCACCACCACCGCCGCTCACGACGTCCACTTTGGAGGAATTGGCATGTCCGTCGGCTACCGCCGTCCGGGTTTGGTCGCCCGGGACCACGTGTTCCGGGTTCCGCTGCGCCACGACGACCCCGGCGCCGGGGAGATCGAGGTGTTCGGGAGGGAGGTCGTCGCGCCCGCCAAGCAGGACCAGCAGCTGCCGTGGCTGGTCTACCTCCAGGGCGGACCGGGCGGCAAGGCGGACCGGCCGCTGAGCACCAGCGCGTGGCTGGGGCGCGCGCTGCAGGACTACCGGGTGCTGCTGCTCGACCAGCGCGGGACCGGGCGCAGCACTCCGGCGAACCGGCAGAGCCTGGCCGGGCTGGCCCCGGCAGAGCAGGCCGAACACCTCAGCCTGCTGCGCGCCGACTCGATCGTCCGCGACGCCGAAGCCGTCCGCGCCCAGCTGATCGGCGACGAGCCGTGGTCGGTGCTGGGGCAGAGCTTCGGCGGGTTCTGCGCGCTGACCTACCTGTCGCTCGCGCCGCAGGGCCTGCGGCAGGTGCTGATCACCGGCGGCATCCCGACCCTGACCGGCGACGCCGACGACGTCTACCGCGCGGCCTACCCGCGCACGCTGCGCAAGAACGACGCCTACTTCGCGCGCTACCCGCAGGACGCCGACATCGCGCGGCGGATCGTCGAGCACCTCGCCGAGCACGAGGTGATCATGCCGACGGGGGAGCGGCTGACCCCGGAGCGCTTCCAGGCCCTGGGCATCCAGTTCGGCCAGGCCTCGCAGTTCGACGCGCTGCACTACCAGCTGGAAGAGGCGTTCATCGGCGGCGCGCTCTCCGACACGTTCCTGCGCGGCGTGGACGCGGCGGTCTCCTTCGCCGCTCGGCCGCTCTACGCGGTGCTGCACGAGTCCATCTACTGCCAGGGCACCGCGTCGCGGTGGTCGGCGCACCGGGTGCGCGAGGAGTTCCCCGAGTTCGACTGGACCACCGCCGGCCGGGTCAACTTCACCGGCGAGATGATCTACCCCTGGCTGTTCGAGCAGGACCCGTCGCTGGTGCCGCTGCGCGGGGCAGCCGACCTGCTCGCCGCCAAGAGCGACTGGCCCGCGCTCTACGACCTCGACCAGCTGGCCCGCAACGACGTCCCGGTGGCCGCGGCGGTCTACCACGACGACATGTTCGTCGACCGCGACCACGCGCTGGCCTCCGCCGAGCAGGTGCGAGGCGCCCGGGTGTGGGTGACCAACGAGTACGAGCACGACGGCGTGAAGGCTTCACCGGCGGTGCTGGACCGCCTCCTGGCCATGAACCGGGGCGACGCCTGACCGACCGCTCGCTGCACGGGGCAGGTCCTCCGGCTATGGTTCGGTTCTCATGTCCGCATCCGAGCCGAACGGCGCTGCTGGCCTGCCCTGGCAGCGCGTCTTCGACCAAGCTGCCGCGGCGATGGCCATCCTCGACTTGCAGGGCCGCTACCTGCACGTCAACGCCGCACTCTGCCGATTGCTGGGCTACCAGCCCGAGGAGCTCGAGGGGCTGGACTACCGCGAGGTCACCCACCCGGAAGACATCGACCGCGAGGGGCCGGTGGAGTCCGAGAAGATCCTCGAGAAGCGCTACATCCGCTCCGACGGGAGCCTGATCTGGGCGCTGGTGTCCCGCACCTTCATCCGCGACGCCCGCGGCAACCCGATCTGCTTCCTCTCCCAGATCCAGGACATCACCCAGCGCCGGGAGGCCGAGCTGCTGTGGCAGCGCAGCTTCGCCAACGCCCCGATCGGGATGGCGCTGCTGGACCTCAAGGGCGCCTGGACGGCGGTCAACGACACGCTCTGCTCGATGCTCGGCTACTCGCGCGAGGAGATCCTGTCGATGTCGTTCGCCGACATCACCTACGAGGACGACGAGCAGCAGGGCAACGCCGCGCTCGAGGACCTGGCCTCCGGCCTGATCGACTCGGTGAACCTGGAGAAGCGCTACCGGCACAAGGACGGCCGCCCGATCTGGATGCTGATCCGGGCGACCACGGTGCCCGGCGCCGACGGATCGCCGGCGTTCGTGGTCAGCCAGTACGAGGACATCGGCGAGCAGCGGATGGTGGACGCCCGCCTGGCCCACCTGGCGCTGCACGACCCGCTGACCGGGCTGGCCAACCGGGCCCTGCTCGCCGACCGCCTGGACCACGGGCTCCAGCAGCTCGCGCGCGGCAACGGGGTGCTGGCGGTGGTGCTGGCCGACCTCGACCAGCTCAAACCGGCCAACGACCGCTACGGTCACGCGGTCGGCGACCAGCTGCTGATCGCCGCCGCCCGCGAGATCCAGCTGGCGGTGCGCGCAGGCGACACCGTCGCGCGCATCGGCGGCGACGAGTTCGTGGTGGTCAGCCTGCTGCCGGACGAGGCCGCCGCGGAGGCCCTGCGCGACCGCGTGGCGGCGCACATGAACACCGACATCGTGGTGCACGCGATGCCCATCACCCTGCGCGCCAGCGTCGGCTACGCGGTGACCTCGGACCCGTCGATCGCCGACCAGGGCCTGGGCATGGACGAGGAGACCCGCGGCCGGGCCAACGCGATGATGTCCGCGCCGCCGGAGTTCGACC
>NZ_JBEOVY010000043.1:0-31972 GCF_040295745.1 Saccharopolyspora sp. NPDC002686 | reverse complement strand
ACCACGTTCCACAGGTGCTTGACGTAGTCCGCCTTCACGTTCCTGCGGGCCTCGTTGGACGAGGTGCTGTGGGTGATCAACGTCTACGTCCTCGTCCTCGCCGCACTGCTGATCGTGTTCGGTCGGCTCGGAGATGCGCGCGGACCGCGCACCATGTTCATCGGCGGCGTCGCGCTCTTCACCGCCGCCTCCGTCCTGTGTGGACTGTCCCAGGGGGCGACCGAGCTCATCGCGGCCCGGGCGCTGCAGGGGCTGGGCGCGGCGGCCCTGATGCCGCAGACCATGGCCATCATCATCGACGTCTTCCCGCCCGCGCGCCGGGGTGCGGCGCTCGGCGTGTGGGGCGCGGTCGCGGGCGTGGCCACGATCGCCGGGCCCACGCTGGGCGGACTCCTCGTCAGCACGGCCGGCTGGCGGTGGATCTTCTTCGTCAACGTCCCGATCGGCGCAGCCGTGCTGGCGATGGCCGCCACCCTCGTGCCCGGGGGCCGGCGCGGTACCCGCCACAAGCTGGACCTGCCCGGCGTCCTGCTCGCCGCAGCGGCGCTGGCCGGCTTGACCTTCGCGCTCACCGAAGGCCAGCGGTACGGGTGGAACGCCGGGATCTGGGCGCTGCTGATCGGCGGCGCGCTGCTGCTCGCGGTGTTCCTGGTCCACCAGCGGACCCGGCAGCGCGGTGAACCGCTGCTGCCCTTCGCGCTCTTCCGCGACCGCAACTACGCGGTCATGAGCTTCGTGTCCGCGACCGTCCAGGTCGGGATGATCGGCCTGTTCCTGCCGGTGATGATCTACCTGCAGTCGGTGCTGGCCTTCAGCGCGTTGGAGGCCGGGCTGGTGATGGCACCGGCGATGATCGTGTCGGCGTTGCTGTCGCCGGTCTCGGGCCGGATGGCCGACCGGGTCGGCGGCAAGTACGTCCTGATGTGCGGTCTAGCGCTGTTCGCGGCCGGGTTGGCCTGGCTGAGCTGGATCACCGTAGCCGACCGCACCTGGTGGGAGCTCCAGCCAGCGCTGATCGTCGCGGGGCTCGGCATCGGCTGCGTGTTCGGACCGATGGTCGCGGTCGCGATGTACGGCGTGGAACCCCGGATGGCCGGAGCCGCCTCCGGCGTGCTGAACACGATCCGCCAGGTCGGCACGGTCATCGGCAGCGCCGCGGTCGGCGCCGTGCTGCAGAACCGCCTGGCCGCATCGCTCCACGACGAAGCAGCCCGCCAAGCCGCCGGTCTGCCGGCCGGAATCCGCGAGCGGTTCGTGGCCGGTTTCGACGACGCCGCGAAGGGCGGACTGGAAGTCGGGCGGACCGGTACGGCGTTCCCACCGCCACCGGGCACATCGGCGGGCCTCGCCCACCAGCTCCAGCAGACGGCGGTGTCGGTCTTCGAGCACGGAGTCGTCCGCGCGGTGCAACCGACTCTGGTGCTGCCCATCGCCGTGATCGCGATCGGCGCCGTCCTGTGTTTCCTGGTGCAGCGCCGAGACGTCGACAGCCCGCGAACCGCCGTCGACGCCTCACCGGGACGTCCCGGCTACGACGACCGATGAGTACTCGTGGATATTAATCGTGAGCAGTCGGTCCGGACCTCCGCGCAGTGCATTACCGCGAAGACTCGGCGGACCCGATTGCTCCGCGCCCGCTGGTCCACCTGCTCAAGCGAGGGGTGAAGAGCTCCTACTCGACAGAGGATCTGCGTGGAGCTCTGTAACCACCGCAGACCTCGGCCTGCTTGCGGGGATCGCTGGCCCGCAACTCCTCGACGATCCGTTCGACCTGCTTTCCGGGAAGCTCCGGGCTCACCTGGAATCGCACGAGGAACTGGTCGTAATCGATGAGCTCGCCGGAGTCCCGCCAGCGATCGGTGATCACCTGTCTGGGCGGCGAGGTGAACGCCAGATCCACGTGATCGCGGGTATCCGGTCTGGATCGTCCCCAGTCCAGGCTGCTGTCCCACTGCCACAGCACGCTCGGTTCCTCGCGGAGCCTGCTCGTCAGCAGCCTCGCCACCGTCCAGCCCGACCATTCCCAGGAGCGTTCGCGATCGGCGCGGGCGAGCTCGGCTTCGTACTGCGCCGAATCGAAACGGATCTCAGGCAGCGACAGCTCTGAGTCGGGGTTGCGCCACTCGTCCCAGACGATCTGGTCGCCATCGCGGCTGATGCGGACGAAGACTGCGCCGCAGCAGCCCCACGTGCACTCGGCTTCGGCGAGCATCACCTCGCGTGGCTCGTCCTCGGGCAGCAGTGGGCTGTCCGGCCCCAGCAGGACCTCGGGATCGAGTCTCGGCCCCTCGTCGAACTCCGGTCCGATCAGGTCCTGACCGTCGACGCAGATCTTGGTCTCCACCTGGTTCCAGGCGGAGTCCTCGGGAAGGATCACCGAAATGCTCAGACTGCTGGACACATCCCCAGGCTAAGCAGGACGTCCACCTGTTTTCACGCGGTTCGACGCGCTGCGATGTCCGATGCGCACTCGCGGACACCAATCACGTCAGAGGCCCAGCTCGGTGCGGAGCCAGTCGTGGAACTCGCCGATGTGGTGTTCGGAGGGGACCAGGACTCCTCCGGCCGCGTAGGCGCGGGAGCTCATCGCCGGTTGGCAGCGTTCGCAGGCTTCGAAGTCCTGCTCGTTGACCCGGTGGAACAGCTCCACCGAGCGGGAGATGTCGTGCCCCGCGTCGAGGACTTCCGGCGCGTAGAGCCAGTCGCACTCGACCAGGGTCCGGTCCACCGCGAGGGGGAACATGCGGTGCACGATCACGTGGTCCGGCACCAGGTTCACGAACACCTGGGGGCGGACGGTGATCGCGTAGTAGCGGCGGTCGTGCTCGTCGCCGACTCCGTCCAGGCGACCGAAACCACCGGTTCCGTCCACTGTGAACCCCTCCACCTCCGCCCCGAACTCCGCGCCGTGGCCGACGTAGTACTGGGCCGCGTAGCCGTCGGCGAACTCCGGCAGCACCTCGGTGAGCTCGGGGTGGATGGTGGCGCAGTGGTAGCACTCCATGAAGTTCTCGATGATCAGCTTCCAGTTGGCGCGCACGTCGTAGCTGATGCGGCGGCCCAGCGACAGGCCGTCCACGCCGTAGCCGTCGATCACCTCGGTGCCGCCGAGCCGCTCCGCCACCGCGCCGACGACCTGCTCCTCGAACGACGGCGGCTCGTCGGCCAGGCACAGCCAGGCGTATCCGAGCCATTCCCGCAGCGCCACCGGGACCAGGCCGTACTCGGTCCGGTCGACGTCCGGCATCGAGGTGAGGTTCGGGGCGGCGACCAGCTTGCCGTCGGTGCCGTAGGTCCAGGCGTGGTACGGGCACTGGAAACTGCGCTTGACCTGACCGGATTCCGCTGTGCACAGCTGTGCGCCGCGGTGCCGACAGATGTTGAGGAATGCCCGCAGCGCACCGTCCCTGCCCCGCGCGACGAGCACGCTCTCGCGCCCCACCTGGACGGTCCGGAACCGACCCGGCTCGGCCAGGTCCGCGGTGCGCACGGCGCAGAACCACGAGGTGTGGAAGATCCGGTCCTGCTCCAGCGCGAACAGGTCCGGGTCGGTGTAGAAGTGGCCGGGCAGCGTGGAGATGAGACTGGCCTGCCGGTCCGTCGTGGTCATGCATCCCTCCAGAACCTGGTCAACGCGATTTCCGTTGAACTTCTCGTTGTGCGCGCGGTGCGTGACTTCCGCAAGTTCAATGGAAATTGGACGTCTGATTTCCATTGAATTTGCGGGAACCGAGGACGGTTCAGCTTCGTAGGCGCTTCATCTCGGGGTCGAACAGGGGTTCTTCGGCGACCACCGCGGGCAGGCGTTCGCCGAAGTACTCGACGTCGGCGCGGGTTCCGGGCACGGCCAGGGAACTCGGCAGCCAGGCGTAGGCGATGCTCGCGCCGATGGTGTAGCCGTAGGCCGCGCTCGTGACGTAGCCGACCGGTCGGCCATCGACGTGGACCGGCTCGGAACCCATGACCACGGCTTCGCGGTCTTCGAGCAGCAGCGGGCAGAGCCGGCGGTCACCTTCGCGCTCGGCCAGCGCCGCGCGGCCCAGGAAGTCCTTGTCCGTCCGGACGGCGAAACCCAGGCCTGCTTCGAACGGATCGTGCTCGGTGGTCATGTCCGCACCCCACGACCGGTAGCCCTTCTCCAACCGCAGGCTGTTGAAAGCGCTGCGCCCGGCCGCGATCACGCCGAGCCGCTGCCCCGCTTCCCACAGCACGTCCCACAGCTTCCGCCCCTGGTCCGCCGCGGTGTAGAGCTCCCAGCCGAGTTCGCCCACATAGGACAGTCGCATCGCGGTCACCGGAACACCGCCGACGAACGCCGCCTTGTTCTTGAAGAAACCGAAGCCCTCGTGGGAGAAATCGGTGCCGGTCAGCGGTTGCACCAGTTCGCGCGCGAGCGGCCCCCACACGCCGATGCAGCACGTGCCGGGCGTGATGTCGCGGACCTGCACGTCGGACGGCGCGTGCCTGCGCAGCCACTCCAGGTCGAGGTTGCCGTTGGCGCCGACCTGGAAGCGCTGCTCGGACAGCCGCGCCACCGTCAGATCGCTGCGCACTCCCCCGGCCTCGTCCAGCGACAGCGCGTAGGTCACCGAACCGGGCTTCTTGGCCAGGTTGTTGGTGGTCAGCCACTGCAGGAAGTCGAGCGCACCCGGCCCGGCGACCTCCAGCCGCTTGAGCGGGGTCATGTCGAACATCGCCACCCGCTTGCGGGTGACCAGCGCTTCCGCACCGGCGATCGGCGACCAGAACCGGGACGCCCACTCGCCGCGCGGCGGGACTTCGGCCACCTCCGGCAGCTCGGCGTTCGCCTCGTACCAGTGCGGCCGTTCCCAGCCCGACGCTTCGAGGAACACCGCGCCGAGTTCCTGCTGCCGCTCGTAGAACGGGCTGGTCCGAACCGGGCGCGGCTCCTGGCCGGGTTCCAACGGGTGCAGGACGTCGTAGACCTCGACGAAGCTGCGGCAGCTGCGCTCCAGCACGTATTCCGGGCTGCGCTGGGCGGTTTCGAACCGGTTGAGGTCGCAGGAGTGCAGCGATTCGGCCGGTTGCCCGTCGACCAGCCACTGCGCCATCGCCCGCGCCACGCCCGCCGAGTGCGTGATCCACACGGCCTCGGCGACCCAGAACCCGCGCAGGTCGGGGTGCTCGCCGAGCAGCGGCATGCCGTCCGGGGTGAAGGAGAACAGGCCGTTGATGCCTTCGACGACCTCGGTCTCGGCCAGCTCCGGCAGCAGCGTCCGCGCGTCGTCCCAGGCCGGCTGGAAGTCCTCCGCGGTGAACGGCTCGATCGAGGGCATCACCGCCGAACCCGACTCGCGGATGGCCGCGGGGTCGATCGGCATCGGCCGGTGCCCGTAGTAGCCGATGCCGATCCGGTCGACGTGCTCCCGGAAGTACAGGTCGCCGTCCTGGTGCCGCAGGATCGGCAGTCCGGCCTCGGTGCGCTCGTCGTTGCGGCCGGTCAGCGAGGCCAGCGGCCCGGTCTTGGCGTACTGGTGCGCCATCGGCACCAGCGGGACGTCCAGGTCGACCAGCGCGCCGATCAGCGGACCCCACATGCCCGCGCAGGAGAGCACCACGTCCGCGGCGAAGCGGTCCTGATCGGTCACCACTGCGGTGACCCGGCCTGCGCTGCGCTCCACGGAGACGACCTGCTGACCGGACAGGAACCGCGCGCCGCGGGCCATCGCGCGCCGCGCCTGGGCCTCGGCGGCGCGGACCGGTTTGGCCAGGCCATCGGTGGGGATGTGCAGCCCGCCTTGGATGCGCGCGGGGTCGACCAGCGGGTGCAGTTCGGCGCACTCGCCGGGGTCGCGCAGGAAGCTCTCCACGCCCCACGAGGTCAGCCAGCCGTGCCGCCGCTTCGCCTCGTTCCACCGCTCCGGCGAGGCCGCGACCTCGAGGCCGCCGAGCGGCTGGAAGCACCACTCGCCCTCGAGCTCGCGGTACTTCTGCGCGGTGTACGCGGCGAAGCGGGTCATGGTCCGGCACGGGTTGGCCTGGAACACCAGCCCCGGCGCGTGCGAGGTGGAGCCCCCGGTGGCGAACAGCGGGCCCTTCTCGAGGACGGTGATGTCGGTCCAGCCGCGTTCGGTGAGCTCGTCGGCGATGGCGCAACCGACGATTCCGGCTCCGATGACGACCACGCGGGGCTGAGTGCCCATGGGTGCCTCCAGGGCTCGTCGAGCGATGGGGAGGGTGTTGCGCTATGCGCGCCGAGTTCCGATACGAGCAACACGGTCACCGGCGACCCCCGTCGCCGTCAAGTGCGGAAGCCGAGTTTTTCCGCCGCGTAACACGGATGGACGTCACGGACGAAGAATCGGCAGAACCCCCTTGACGCGCCCCTGATCCGAGCCGCACATTGTTGCGCATTGCACTCCGTGTTCTGGATAGCGCAACGGAGGTCCTGATGTTCGAAGCCTGCTCCCTGTCCGAGCTTCCCCCCGGCGAGTCCGTCCGCATCGACGCGCACGTGCCGATCGCGGTGTTCAACGTCGAGGGCGAGCTGTTCGCGATCGACGACACCTGCACCCACCAGGACGCCTCGCTGGCGGAGGGCTGGGTGGAGGACTGCCGGGTCGAGTGCCCGCTGCACGCGGCGGCGTTCGACCTGCGAACCGGGCTGCCGTGCGGCCTGCCCGCCAAGAAGCCGGTGCGGACCTACCCGGTGCAGATCGCCGACGGGATGGTCTACGTCGAGACCCAGACCGCGGAGGTCGCATGAGGACGGTCGCGATCCTCGGCACCGGCGAAGTGGTTGGCGCACGTCATCGGCGAAGAACTGGGGGCGGCGTGCGCGGCGCTGCACACCGACGCGACGGCGAGCAGACCGGCGTCCTGGCCATGAACAACCCGAAGCTGTTCACCAGGCACCGCAAACAACTCGCCGCGCTGCGCGCTTGAGCCCCGCCGCTCAGGCGGCGGACTCGACGTCCTCCTCAGTCTCCTCCGGCACGACCTCGGGCTGCTTCGCCCCGCGCTTGCGGCGCCCGAGCCAGATCGCCACGCCCACCACGACGACCACTGCAGCCAAGATCCAGCTCGCCCGCCCCAGCGCGTCCTCGATGTACTTCGCGGACGCCCCGGCCAGCCAACCGATGCTCACGTGCGTCGCGGACCAGGCGACCGCGCCGATCAGCGAGGTCACCGCGAACCGCGGGTAGGACATCCCGCTGGCCCCGGCCGCCGCCGGCATCAGCGTGCGCACCACCGGCAGGAAGCGGCCCAGCAGCACCGCGCCGATCCCCCACTTGCACAGCAGCTGCCCGGCCCGGTCCCAGTGCTGCTGCCCGAGCTTGCGAACCACCTTGGTCTCGCGCATCTTCAGCCGGTACCGGCGGCCCAGCCAGAACCCGATGTTGTCCCCGATGGCCGCGCACAGCGCGACGACTCCGGCCAGCACGAAGAAGAAGCCCACGTCGGTGACCGCGGCCGAGGCGATCAGCAGTCCGCTCTCACCCGGCACCAGGAAACCCAGTCCGATGGTGCATTCGCCGAGGACGAGAGCTCCGGTCACCAGTACCAGTAGCGGCTTCGGCAGGCTTCCGACAGCTGCCAGAACGTCGCTGATGAAGGTCACGGGACGGGCTCCTCGGGCGGGGGGCTTCAACTACCCCCGTCACGCTACCGGCGCAATAAGCGCCGGGTGTCCGTAATGCCCCCTAGCCAACCCTGAGACTGAAGTCACACCTTCGTCTTAATGTAGCGCCGCTACCTGTGAAAACGCGTCCACACCACCACGCGCAGTAGTCCTCCGGCGAAACCCGGCGCTCAGCAGGCCTTGACCCAGGAGCACTCCAAGTCACCTTGGTAGACCTTGGCGTTCTGCTGGACTCTCTGCTGCGGCACCGGTGGTCGGCCGCGCTGCTGATCGTCGGCGCCCCGGTACTCCGCGAGGCGGATGGCGATCGCGTCCTCCAGGTCCTGCGGGGCGTCGGAGACGAAGTCGTTGAACATCACCGAGAACACCAGCTCGCGACCGTTCGCCGCGGTCACGTACCCGGACAGCGAGGTCACGCCGGTCAGCGAACCCGTCTTGGCGTGCACGTTGTTCTCCGCCGCCGTCCCGCCCATCCGGTTGCGCAGCGTGCCGCCGACCATGCGGTCCGCGACACCCGCCACCGGCAGCGAGTCGTACCAGGACCGGAACCAGGGGCGCTCGCGAGCGTTGTCGAGCAGCACGGTCAGCTGTTCCGGCGGCACGTTGTCCATCGTGGACAGACCGGAACCGTCGACCATGCGCAGCACCTCCGGCGAGAGCCCCAGCCCGCGCAGCTTCTCGTCCAGCACCTCCAAGCCGGCCGCCCAGCTGCCTTCGCCGCGGACCTCCCGGCCCATCGCCTTGATCAGCACTTCGGCGTGCCCGTTGTTGCTCAGCTTCATGAACGGCACGAGCAGCTCGCGCAACGGCATCGACCGCCGGTCAGCCAGCACCCGCGCGCCGTCCGGCGCCACCCCCTCCCCCGCGTTGCGCACCTGGACGCCGTGCGCGGCAAGGGCTTTGGCGAACACGTCGGCGGCGTAGGCGGAGGGATCCGGCACGGTGGTGAAGTCCTCGACCGGCTCCGCTCCGGCTGGAACCGACCCGCTCACCACCACCCGCGATCCGCCGTGATCGCGCTCCACCGCGACGTCCGGCGCACCGTCCGGAGCGGACGTGGTGGTCCGGTTGTCGATCTGCACGACGTCGGTCGGCGGATCCAGCCGAACCCGGGCGGGCTGCCCCTCGACCGTCGGGCTGACCAGCACCTTCGCGGTTCCGGCGTCGAAGTCGGTGTCCGGCGCCGCGGTCAACGCCGAGATCCGCGCCGAGTAGTAGTAGGGCTCGTCGTCCCAGGCCCACCCGGTACCCAGCGGCACGTCGTCGAACCAGGTGTCGTCGGTGCGCAAACCGCCCTGCACCACGCGGATCCCGGACGCCGCCACCTGCTCGGCCAGCCGGTCGTAGTCGGCGGCGAGCACCGTCGGATCACCGGTGCCGCGCAGGTGCAGATCGCCGAGCAGAACAGGACCGACCTGCTGCGCGCCGGTGACGACCTCGGTCCGGAACTCGTAGTCCGGACCGAGCGCCTCCAGCGCGGCGGCCGAGGTCAGCAGCTTCGCGTTGGACGCCGGAGTGGCCCGCGCCGCGGCCTGCCTGCTGTAGAGGACTTCGTCGGTCGCGGGATCGCGGACCACCACTCCCGCGTGCGAACCGTCCAGCCGCGGGTCGGCGAGGATCTCGTCGAGGTCCGCGCGCAGCGCGTCCGGCCCCGTCGGGGCAGCACCAGTGGGAGCCACGAGGGAGAGCGAAACCCCCATCGCAGCAACCAATCCGAACGCCAAGCCCCAACGTCGACGCATCGCGCAACTCCCTCGGCTCACCCGGCCCGATCATGCAGAGTAAACAGATCGACACGGAGCGTCAAAGGAATTTGCGCGTGGTGAGCGGCGATGGTGGTTCTGACGACCATCGCCGCTCACGCGAACTCAAGCGACCGCGATCGAGGTGGCCATCGCCAGCAGCGCGCCGCCGCAGCAGCGCTCGAAGACCTTGCGCCGCCGCGGGTCGGCCAGCAGCGCCGACAGCCAGCGCACCGACGGCACCACGATCAGCCACCACACCGCGAAACCGCTCACCGCGACCGCGCTGAGCAGGGCGGCCTGGGTCATCGGGTCGGCGGCCGGGTCCATCGCCTGCGGCATCAGCGTCAGGAAGGTCAGCATGACCTTGGGGTTGAGCACATCGGTCAGCAGTCCGCGCAGGAACACCGAGCGACCCGAAGTGGGCACCACCAGCGCGGGCTCCTGGGTGGCAGCGGCGCCGGCCTTGCGCAGGATCTGGAAGCCCATCCAGGCCAGGTAGGCCACGCCGATCGCCTTCACCACGAGCAGCGCCGCCGGAACGGCGACCACCAGCGCGGAAAGCCCCAGGGTGGCTGCCGTCGCGTGCACCAGCAGGCCGCAGGTCGAACCGGCCGCGGCCAACCAGCCCCACCGCGCGCCGGTCGCCGCATTGCGGGTGACCAGCACGAAGTCGGGACCCGGTACCACGACGATCACCAGCAGCGCCAGCAGGAACGGCCCCCAGGCGATGTGCACGACTCCTCCTTCGAAAGAAGTGGTTGGGAAGTGCCGATATTTTCGGGTTCCCGTTCGCCGCTTCACCACCTGCGCCGTAGCATCTTCGGATATGCAGGACTCAGTAGAACTTGATTCGGTCGACTGGCGGATCTTGGAGCTGTTGCAGAACGATGCGACGCTGCCCAACCGCGCGCTCGCCGAACGGGTCGGCCTGGCGGCGTCCAGTTGCCTGCAACGAGTCCGCCGCCTGCGCGAACAGGGCGTGATCACCGGGTCGCACATCGACGTCAACCCGGCCGCGACCGGACTGGCGCTGGAGGCGGTGGTGGCGATCAACGTCCGCCCGCACACCCGGCAGGTCGTCGACCAGTTCCGCGAGTTCGTGATGAAGCAGCCCGAGACCCGGTCGCTGCTGCACGTCAGCGGTCAGGCCGACTTCCTGCTGCACATCGCGGTGGCCGACACCAAGCACATGCAGGAGTTCCTGGTCGACAAGCTGGCCTCGCGCACCGAGGTCCGCCACTTCACCAGCTCGATCGTCCTGGAACAGCTGCACACCAAGGCCCTGACCCCGCCCCGACACCTGCGCCCGAAACGCCGCCGCCGCACCTGAGAACCCGGCGGCGGAGCGCGAGATTGCGAGGACCGACGCGGCCTCCCACCGTGGGTGGAGCGACGTGCTGGTGGGGAGGGCTGTCCGGTTGGCGGAGCAGGAGCAGGCCGAACGCGTCCTGGGGTTGGTCACCGACCCCGACATGCCCGCGCAGGTCGGGTACCGCACGTCCGAGCAGATCACCGAGTGGCTGTCCCACCGCACCGGTGAGCGCTGGACCATCGACGTCCGCTCCGATCCGCTCACCGCGGACCACCGCACCAGCGAGGACCTGCTGGACGCCGTCGACCGGCACCGCGACGAGCAGGGCTGGGACTTCGGGATCTGCCTGACCGACCTGCCGCTGCTGCTGGCGAAAGGAGCGCTGCTGGCCGACGTCAGCACCGGACGCCGGGTCGCGCTCGTGTCCTTGCCCGCGCTCGGCGCGATCCGGACCTACCACCGCACCTACCGGCTGCTGACCCGGTTGCTGGACGACCTGCTCCCGCACCACCTGAGCGGACCGCCGACGGATCCCGGCACGGTGCGCCGCACCCACCGCGACGGACCGGTCGACGTCCGGTACACCACCCCGAGGCTGCGGGGCTGGGTGCGCCTGGTGTCCGGCATGGTCCGGGCGAACCGGCCGTGGCAATTGGTCTGGGGGCTGTCCAGCGCGTTGGCGGCAGCGCTCGCCGCCGCGGGATTCGGCCTGTTCACCTCGACGGTCTGGCAGCTCGGCGACGTGCTGAGCCCGCTGCGCGCGCTGACCACCTCGGTCTTCGCGCTCTCGCTGATGACGGTGTGGTTGATCGCCTCGCACGGGTTGTGGGAGCGGGTGGGACGCCGCGCGATCCGCGACCGGCGGTTGGCCCTGCTCTACAACACCTCGACGATCACCACGCTGTCCCTGGGCGTCGCCTGCCTCTACGCCCTCGTCTACCTGGTGAGCCTGGCCGGTGCCGCGACCTTGCTGGACGCCGGCGTCCTCGCCCGCGTGCTCGGCCACCCCGTCGACTGGGCCGCCTACGCGCGACTGGCGTGGATGGTCGCCTCGATGGCGCTCGTCGCCGGAGCGCTCGGCTCGAGCTTGGAAACCGACGCCGCCGTGCGCCAAGCGGCCTACGGCTACCGCGAAGAACAACGCCGGGCCCAGCACGCGGAAGCGGGCTGAGCCCGGCGTCGCAACGCAGAGCAGGTCAGGCCGGGTCAGGTGTTGACGCGGAGGAGGCCTTCCTGGACGACGGTCGCGACGAGCTGGCCGTCGCGGGAGAAGAAGCGGCCGGTCGCCAGGCCTCGGCCGCCGGAGGCGCTGGGCGAGGCGCAGTCGTAGAGCAGCCAGTCGTCGGCGCGGAAGCGGCGGTGGAACCACATCGCGTGGTCCAGGCTCGCGCCGTTGACGTCGTCCAGACCCCAGTACACGCCGTGCCGGGCGAGCACCGCGTCCAGCAGCGTCATGTCGGAGGCGAACGCCGCGGTGCACACGTGCAGCAGGTCATCGTCGGGCAACACGCCGTCCGCGCGCATCCACACCTGGCTGCGCGCTTCGCGCTTCCCGCTCTCGCGGCTCACCCACGGCGGGTCGGTCACGTAGCGCACGTCGATCGGGCGCGGCTGCACCTTCCCGAGCTTCTCGACCAGCGACCCGATCTGCTCGCCGTAGGTCGGCAGCGTCTCCGGGTCCGGCACGTCGGGCATCGGCTCGGCGTGGTCGATGCCGCCCTCGTCGACCTGGAAGGACGCCGACAGCGAGAAGATCGCCTTGCCGCGCTGCACCGCCACGACCCGGCGGGTGGTGAACGAACGGCCGTCGCGGGTGCGGTCGACCTCGTAGACGATCGGGATGCTCGGATCGCCGGGCCGGATGAAGTAGGCGTGCAGCGAGTGCACCCGCCGCTCCGGCGGCACCGTGCGACCAGCTGCGACGAGCGCCTGACCGGCGACCTGACCACCGAAGACGCGCACCGGCGAGGAGGCGGGGCTGACCCCGCGGAAGATGTTCTCCTCGATGCGCTCGAGGTCCAGCAGGGCCACCAGGCTGTCCAGCACCGGCTGGCCGTGGGGCATGCCGTTGACGTCCAGCGGGACGTCGCCCATCAACCGGTTCCCCGCCGGGTCTGCGGCGGCGGCTCGGGCCGCTTCGGTCACAGCGCGCTCCTCATCAGGTCTGGCACCGGGTCAAGACGGACGGGAGCGCCGGGTGGCTCCCGTCCGAATCAGCGGATCAGACGTGGTCTTCCTCGCCCAACCGGTGCACGCGGATGAGGTTGGTCGAACCGACCGTTCCGGGCGGCGAACCCGCCACGACGACGACCATGTCACCGCGCTGCGAGCGGCCCAGGGACAACATCGCCTGGTCCACCTGCCGCACCATCTGGTCCGTGGTGTCGACCTTAGGCACCAGGAACGTCTCAGTCCCCCAAGTGAGAGCGAGCTGACTCCGCACCGACTCCTCGGGGGTGAACGCCAGCAGCGGCAGCCGGGTGTGCAACCTGGCCAACCGGCGCACGGTGTCGCCGGACTGCGAGAAGGCCACCAGGGCCTTGGCGTTGAGGCGTTCGCCGATGTCGCGCGCCGCGTAGGAGATCACGCCGCGCTTGGTGCGCGGGACGTGGCTCAGCGGCGGCGGCTCCGTCGACCCGGCCTCGACCGCTTCGACGATGCGCGCCATCGTCTGCACGGTCTCCACCGGGTAGCGGCCGACGCTGGTCTCCCCGGAGAGCATCACCGCGTCGGTGCCGTCGAGCACCGCGTTGGCGACGTCGGAGGTCTCCGCGCGCGTCGGACGCGAATTGTTGATCATGGAATCGAGCATCTGGGTGGCGACGATGACCGGCTTCGCGTTCTCGCGCGCGATCCGGATCGCCTTCTTCTGCACCAGCGGCACGTGTTCCAGGGGGAGTTCGACGCCGAGGTCACCGCGGGCGACCATGACGCCGTCGAAGGCCAGCACGATGGCCTCCAGGTTGTCCACCGCTTCCGGCTTCTCCAGCTTGGCGATCACCGGGACGCGGCGGCCGACCCGATCCATCACCTGGTGCACCAGGTCGATGTCGGCCGGACTGCGGACGAAGGACAGCGCGATGAAGTCCACGCCGAGCTCCAGCGCGAACTCCAGGTCCTCGATGTCCTTCTCGGACAGCGCGGGCACCGAAACGTCCATGCCCGGCAACGAGATTCCCTTGTTGTCCGAAACCGGACCGCCTTCGGTCACCTCGCACACGACGTCGTTGTCCTCGACGCCGGTAACTACCAGCCCCACCTTGCCGTCGTCGACCAGCAACCGGTCGCCGCTCTTGGCATCGTTGGCGAGGCCCTTGTAAGTGGTGGACACCCGGTCATGGGTGCCCTGGACGTCGTCCACAGTGATGCGCACGATGTCGCCGGTTCGCCACTCGACCGGCCCGGCAGCGAACTTGCCGAGTCGGATCTTCGGTCCCTGCAGGTCGCCGAGAATGCCCACGGCGCGGCCGGATTCCTTGGCCGCCGCCCGGACCATGTCGTAGACCTGCTGGTGATCGGCGTGGCTGCCGTGGCTGAAGTTCAGCCGGGCGACGTCCATTCCGCTGCTGACGAGCTCTGCCATCTTCTCCGGTGAGGCAGTGGCAGGGCCCATGGTACAAACGATCTTGGCTCGTCGACTCACATCATGCCAGCCTAGTCTGTTGACCGTCGTGCGCAGCACGCGCCATGCCCGCAGAAGGTCCATCGGGGAGATCGTTGCTGGATCATTACAGAACGCAGCTCACCCGGATACCGTTCGGCGTCGTCGCGCTGGCGAGCCTGCTCGTCCTGTTCATGCCCGCCTCGGGCGTGCCGTCCGCGCCGCCCGGCACGGACAAGGTCGTGCACTTCGCGCTGTTCGCAGCCCTGGCCGCCACCGGCCGGATCGCCGGATTCCCGCTGGTCAAGCTGCTGCCCGCGCTGGTGGGCTACGCGGCGGCTTCGGAGGTGCTGCAGGGCCTGCTGCCGATCGGCCGCAGCTGCGAGCTGGCCGACGGCTTGGTCGACGTCGCGGGCGCGGTCGCCGGTTGCGCGGTCGTGGCGCTGGTGCGGAAGGTCAGCGGCGCTTCTTCTCGGTGATCCCGACGTGGTCGGCGCACCACTGGTTGAGCTCGCGGACGTGCGTCCACGCCTCCCGAACCCGGTCCAGGCAGCTTCGCTCGTGGAGCGCGTCGTCGGGTTCCCAGCGCTGGAAGGCGTAAAGCGTCCGGTGCTTGAGCAGGTCGAGCCTCGGGTGATCGGCGTCGAACCCGCGGGGACGGCTCTTCAACATCTCCCCCGCGATCTCCCAACCGGCGGCCGCCAGCTCGTCGAGCAGCCGCCGCAGGTGTTCGCCGTGGATCTCGGTGTCCACCGCGGTCCGGAAGCGCGCGAGCTGGTCGGACTCGGTGTGGAAGCAGCCGCCGGCGACCATCATCCCGGCGGCGCCGACCTCGACGTAGTAAGCACCGCCGCCGCGCCCCTGCTCGATCACGGCCCCGCAGTGCGTCTTGTACGGCGACTTGTCCCTGCTGAACCGCACGTCCCGGTGCGGCCGGAACACCTTCCCCGAGCCGAAACCGGGCCCGAACTCGGGCTCCAGCTCGGCGATCAGCGCCTCCATCGGAGCCCGCACGTGCTCCTTGTAGAGGGCCAGGTTGTCGCCCCAGAAAGCCTTCGAGTTGTCCGCCTCGAGCCCGTCGAAGAACTCGACAGCCCCATCCCCAAAACCCTCGAACCGCACGCCCCGACCTTATCCGCAACGGGGTCAGCGCCGGTCAGTCGCGCTGCCCGGGGATGCTGCTCCGCCAGAGCTCGACCTCGGGCACTCGCTCCAGCGTCCATCCCGGGGCGCCGTCGACCTCGACGTCGGGTTCCGGGAACGGGTGCTCGGAGGTCGCGGGGTACTGGCTGAGCCACTTCGACACGTCTTGCCGGGTCACGCCGAGCTGCCGCGCGAGACCCGATGCGCCCAGGTAGTGCTGGGCGGTCATGACGACGCCGACCCGTGCATCTCGCCCCCCGGTGAACGGACGAGGACATTGTCCGACTCCGCGGCGGACAGCACCACCGGCCGGGCGGGCAGCCCAGCCGGTGGTGCGCGTTCAGCTCAGCCGCTGGCGTGCTCCCGTCCTCGCGGAGGTGCGGATGGCGTCGAGGACGCGGTGCAGGCGCAGGGCCCGGGTGAAGTCCGGCGCCGTCTGCACTCCCGTGCGCAGGCCTTCGGCGATCTCGGCGTAGACAGCCGCGACGTTGCGGGCTTCTTGGACGGCCGGGAGCGCCTGAGGCAGTTGCACCGTCTCCCACGGGAGTCCGGGCTCAGCCGGACGACGGAGTTCGAGGTCGCTCATCTGGATCTGGGTGCCTCGCGGGTCCTCCGCTCCGGTCGAGGTGATCGCCAGGCTCCCCTCCGTGCCGATCACCTCCAGCCGGACCCGCGGGTCAGCGGCTTCGGCGTCGCGGACGTTGGCCGACAGCGTCGCTCCCGAGCCGGACCTGGCGTTCAGCACGAGGTGGTCCGGGCTGTCCACGGGCGCTTCCTGCCCCGTCTCGGCCACGACCTGGTGCGGGTGCTGCAACGCGAGGTCCGCGGACAGCTCGGTGATGCCGCCGAGCAGGTGGTCCAGCACCGACAGGACGTGCCCGCCGTGGACTTCCAGCAGTCCTGCGGCGTTGGCCGACTGCAACGTGTAGGCCGCCCACTCCGGAACCCGGCCCGCCGCGCCCTTCCCCCGTGCGCTGTGCACGGCGGCCGAGGTGATGCGCCCCAACGCGCCCTGGTCGATCAGCTCCTTCGCTCGCACGATCGCTGGCGCGCGCAACGCCTGGAGGCCGATCACGTTGTGCACTCCGGCCGACCGCGCGCCTTCGACCATGACTTCGGCTTCCTCCGCGGTGCGCGCCAACGGCCACTCGCAGTAGACGTGCTTGCCCGCGTCGAGCGCGGCCTGGACGAGCTCGAGGTGCTTGGGCACTCGCACCGTCACGACGACCAGGTCGACGTCCGGGTGATCGGCCAGCTGCCGCGCGTCCGCGAAGGCGTACGCGGCGCCGAACTCCGCCGCCGCGCGCTCGGCGCTCTCCGGACGGCTGGTCGCGACGGCGGTCAGCTCGTACTGGTCCAGGGCGCGCAACGCCGGGACGTGCGCGCGGGCCGCCCAGCCCCTATCCGGGCTCGCCCCGATGATCCCGACCTTGATCCTGTCCACAACGCCTCCCGAACTGGACTCGATGAGTCCGTTTTTCTTCGACAAAACCGGACTTGTTGAGTCCGCTTCTGCTCCGCAGCCTAACCGGACTCCGCAAGTCCGGTTGTTAGGGTTGCCCGGTGAGCGCGGTGGAGAAACTGCTCGGCGAGTCCGCACGGGCGGACGCCCAGCGCAACGTGCGGCGTCTCGTCGCCGCGGCGCGCGAGGCGGTCGCGGAGGTCGGCGTCAACGTGACGGCGCACGAGATCGCCCGCCGGGCCGGAGTCGGCATCGGCACCTTCTACCGGCGGCTGCCCTCCCGCGAGGCCCTGCTGCAGGCGGTCGTCGAGGACACCATCTACGAGATCGTCGAACTGGCCCGGCAAGCCGTGCTCGATCCCGACCCGTGGCACGGGTTCTGCACCTTCGCCGTCGACTTCGTGCAGCTGCGCGCGATGAGCTGCGGGATCAACGAAGCGCTCGGCACCGACTGCGCGCTGACCCTGGACAGCCCGCTGGCCGAGCTGCGCGAGCAGATCCGGCTGCTCGTCGAGCGCTGCCAGGAGTCGGGCGCGATGCGCGAAGACGTGCCCTGGCAGGACGTCCCGTTCGCGCTGACCTCGGTGATGACCGGCGACCGGACCATCGGGCTGCCGGCGGCGGACGACCAGTGGCGGCGGAACCTCCGCATCGTGCTCGCCGGACTGCAGGCCCGGTGAACGAAATCTTCACACTTGTGGGGCACCTGATCCGCTCTGCTGCGTGATGGGCAGGAGGGGATCTGTTCCCTTGACCACACTTCTGGGTGACGGGGCGTGAGCGGGGACAAGATCGCAGGTCAGAGGGCATTTCCGCGGTTAAGCTCGTGGCGTGGTCTCTACTGCGCGAGCCCGTGTGCGAGATCCAGCGGGCAACCTCCCGGCCGACGTCACGAGCTTCGTCGGCCGTCGTCGTGAGATCACCCTGACCAAGCGCCTGCTCGCCGAATCCCGGGTCGTCACCCTCACCGGCCCCGGCGGGGTCGGCAAGACGCGGCTGGCCATGCGGGTCGCGAACAACATGCGCCGCTCGTTCCGGGACAAGGCCTGGTGCGTCGGACTGGAGGACGTGCGCGACGGCTCGCTGGTGGTCGACGCCGTCATCGAGCAGCTGGGCATCGGCGGGCCCACTGCCGACGAGGACCTGGACACCGTCGTCGAGCAGCTCAAGAACCGCGAGATGCTGCTCGTGCTGGACAACTGCGAGCACGTGATCGAGGACGTCGCGCACCTGGTGGACGCGGTGGTGCGGTGGTGCCCGGGCGTGCGGGTGCTGGCCACCAGCCGGCAATCCCTCGGCGTCGCCGGGGAGGCCACCATGGTCGTGCCGCCCCTGCAGGTGCCCGACATCGACCACCTGCCGCCGCCGGAGGCCTACGAGCAGTTCTCCTCGGTCCGGCTGTTCGTCGACCGCGCCCGGGCCGCCGTGCCCGAGTTCGAGGTGACCACCGACAACGCCGAAGCGCTGATGCGCCTGTGCTACCACCTCGACGGCAACCCGCTGGCGATCGAACTGGCCGCGGTGCGGTTGCGCTCGCTGTCCCTGCCCCAGCTGGAAGAACGCCTCGCCGAGCGGTACGACCTGCTCACCGAGGGCCGCCGCGGCGCCCCGGCCCGGCAGCAGACGCTGCGGGCGCTGATCGACTGGAGCTACGAGCTGGCCTCCGACCAGGACCGGTTGGCGTGGGCGCGGATGTCGGTGTTCTCCGGCAGCTTCGACCTGGCCGCCGCCGAGCACGTCGCGAGCAACGGCCTGTCCGACTCCGACGTGCTGAGCGCGATCCACTCGCTGGTGGACAAGTCCGTGCTGCTGCGCGAGGAGGACGGCGGCGAGGCGCGCTTCCGGCTGCCGCACGCGCTGCGCGAGTACGGCCAGGACAAGCTCGTGGAGTTCGGCGAGCTGGACGCCATGCGGCAGCGGCACCTCGCGTGGTTCAGCGACCTCGCCGGTCGCTTCGCCGCCGACTGGATCGGCCCCGACCAGGCCGCCTGGGTGCAGCGGCTGCGCAACGAGCAGGGCAACCTGCGGACCGCGCTGCAGACCGCCGCCGCGAACCCGGACACCGCGGGCGCGGCGCTGGGCATGGCCACCGACCTCTGGCAGTACTGGGTGATCCGCGGGCTCAACGGCGAAGCCCGGCACTGGCTGGACCAGGTGCTGGCCACCACGCCGCGCGAAGTGCCCGAGCGGGTGCGCGCGCTGCGCGTCAGCGCGTGGTTCGCGCTGCTGCACGGCGACCTGGACACGGTGCAGTCGACCTTGGAGCAGGCGACGGTGCTGGCCACGCAGCGCAGCGAGGACTCCGAGAAGCCGTACCTGGCGCTGGTGCGCGGGCTCGCGGCGTTCGCGGGCAACGATCCGTCGCGGGCCGCCAACCTGGTGGAGGACGCGCTGGGCCAGTTCCGCAAGCGCGAATCCGTGGCCGGCGAGCTGTTCGCCCTGTTCGGCCTCGGCATGGTCAAGGGCCTCAACGGGGCCACCGAGCAAGGTCTCGAGCTGCTGGCCGAGTGCATCCGGCTGTCCACCGAGCACGGTGAGCTGTACTGGCGCTCCTACGCGCTGTGGGCATCGGCACAGGTCGAGGCGCAGCGCGGCGATCTGGAGCGGGCCGAAGCCGCGGCGAAGAAGGCGATCAGGTTGCAGCGGCAGCTGGACAACCGGCTGGGCATCGCGTTCAGCATCGACAGCCTCTCCTGGATCGCCCAGCAGCAGGGCAAGTACGACCGCGCTGCCCGGTTGTTCGGCGCGGCCTCGTCGGTCTGGGACGCGGTGTGCGCGGCCCCCGGCTTCTGGGCCCGCTTCGCCACCGACCACGACGAGCACCAGGCGCAGACCCGCACGGCGTTGGGCGAGGAGGCGTTCCAGGAGGCCTTCGACCGGGGCCGCCAGCTGTCCGTGCAACACATCATCGACTTCGCGCTGGAGACCAAGCGGCACGCCCGGACGCGCACCGACGAGAACGTGCACCCGATGCCGCTGACCAGGCGGGAGCGGCAGATCGCCGAGCTGGTCGCGCAGGGCAACACCAACAAGGAGATCGCCGAGAACCTGGTGATCGCCCAGCGCACCGTGGAAGGCCACGTCCAGAACATCCTGACCAAGCTGGACTTCTCCTCGCGCGCGCAGATCGCCGGCTGGGTGGCCGCGCAGCGCACCGCGGGCGAAGCCGTCTCCCGGTGAAGCACTCCTCTTGAAGCCCGCGCCGCGGGCTGCCCTGGTCAGCGCGCCCGGCGGGCTGACGTGCCGTGGGCCACTCCCCAATCGGGCAACTTTCACTTTCCGTAGTCGAACCCCCGCGTAAAGTCCGCCGTTTGGCGGAATCTAGGTACCTACGTACGTGCAAACCTCGGTGCGGGTTCACTCTCCGTCGCGGAACCTGGATACCCGTGACCCCCGAACCAAAATCCCCCGAGAACGAAATCCTCGACCACCGAGATCCGCAGCAGACCGCACGGCACCGCTGGGAGAGGGCGGTGCCGAACACGGCGAGCTGGCTGCGAGCGGCATTCCTCGGCGAGAACTCCGACCGCCAGCACCGCGTCCCCCCGAAGACGCGTGCGCTGCAGATCGGTACCGCCGCGGCCGCCTTCGGCGTGCTGGGCGCGTTCGCCGGCATCGGCGGCCCCCAGACCGAGCAGCCGCACGTCGAGAACGCGGCGATGGTCCGCCCGATCACCGAAGCCGCCCCGCTCCAGGCCAACCCCGCCCCGCAACCGGCCGCCGCCCCCCGTCCGGCGGCCGAACCGGCCCCCGCCGCGCAGCCCGCCCCCGAGGCTGCTCCGGCACCGGAGGCCGCCCCCGCCCCGGAGAAGCCGGTCGAGGAGAAGCCGGTCGACCAGATCGGCGCCTGGATCAACGACGCCGTGCACGTCATGGAGCAGAACGGCGTCCCGCGCGAGCAGATCGACGCCGACGCGATCCGCATGATCATCATGCACGAGTCCAACGGCGACCCGAACGCGACGAACAACTGGGACTCCAACGCCAGCGCAGGCACCCCGTCGATCGGCCTGATGCAGACCATCGAGCCGACCTTCCAGACCTACGCGCTGCCCGGCCACCACGACATCTACAACCCGGTGGACAACATCATCGCGGCCACCCGCTACGCGATCTCGACCTACGGATCGGTCGCCGACGTCCCCGGCGTCAGCAACGTCCGCGCCGGCGGCGCCTACGCGGGCTACTGACCCCCGTCCCCGCCCCGACGTCCCGCAAATTCAATGGAAATCAGACCTCCAATTTCCATTGAATTTGCACCCCAACACCCCGAACCCCAACACCCCGACTCCGGCACGCCGTCCCCGAACCCCGGCGCGCCGGGACCCCCGACCCGACGCACCGGCACCGTCTCGGAACCCCTCTCCCGGGACGGTGCCGGTCGTTCTGCGCTCGGCGCCGGGAACCGCAGTTTCAATTGAAACTGTGATCCGCCGTGGGTGGGATCTGCAGTTTCAATTGAAACTGTGGTCCACATCGTGGGACGGGACCGGGGAGCGAGGACCTGGGCTACCGGTTGCCGGTGGGGGTTTGGACTTCTTCCAGGAGGGTCAGAGTGCCTTCCAGGGCTTCGGCGACCAGCTCGCGCATGGCCTCCTCCGCGCGGGTGCGGTCGCCGCTGCGGATGCACTCGGCGATCTCGCAGTGC
The DNA here is from genome assembly GCF_040295745.1 of Saccharopolyspora sp. NPDC002686. Classification (NCBI taxonomy): domain Bacteria; kingdom Bacillati; phylum Actinomycetota; class Actinomycetes; order Pseudonocardiales; family Pseudonocardiaceae; genus Saccharopolyspora; species Saccharopolyspora sp. NPDC002686. Next base: position 10,458 of record NZ_JBEOVY010000043.1, on the reverse strand, counting down.
AGGCGGAGGGCGACCGGGCGCGGGCGCTCCGGCATCAGACCGGTACCGGTCCGCCAGCGCAGGAGTTCCTCGACGACCTCGTGCAGCTGGGCGAACATCTCGTTGCCCGACGCCGTCAGCACCACGCGGTGGAACTCGGCGTCGGTGGCCATGAAGGTGTCCAGGTCACCGGCGCGCGCGGTGGCGACCATCCGCTCGGACAGCGCGACCAGCCGGGCCGCGTCCTCGTCGGTGCAGCGCTGGGCGGCCGCCGCCGCGGCCATCGGTTCGACCGCGGTCCGCAGCTCGGCCAGGGTCTTCAGCTGCGCGGTCCGGTCCGCCGCCAGCAGCCAGCGGATGAGCTGCGGGTCGAAGGCGTTCCAGTCCTCGCGGGGGCGGACCACGGTGCCGACCCGCTGGCGACCGATCACCAGCCGGATCGAGGCCAGGCTGCGCACCACCTCGCGGGCGACGCTGCGGGAGATCCCGAAGCGCTGCTCCATCTCCTCGGTGCGCAGGACGCTGCCGGGCGGGTGCGTGCCGGCGGCGATCTCGTGCCCCAGCACGTCCAGCACCCTGCCGTGCAGTCCGCCGCCCATTTCGCCCCTTTCGCCGCCGTTGAACGTCCCCAACATAGGCCGCTGAGACCGCGTGACAGGCGCAACAGACATACTTAATCGGTCCACATGGCAATAAAGTCATACTTATTGCTTAGGCTGTGCCGCGCACCAGCTGCTCAACGAGGAGCCCTCCCATGCCAACCAGCCTTCCCGGCAGCATCACCGCCGTACTCGCCCAAGCTCCGCAGCCCGGGGCGTGGACCGAGCACGACACCCGCCTGCTGATCGCGGCGCTCTCCGGCATCGCCGTGATCGTCGTGCTGATCAGCTGGGCGAAGCTGCACCCCTTCCTGTCGCTGGCCCTGGGCGCCACCACGCTCGGCGTGGTCGCCGGGATGCCGTTCGGCGACCTGGTCGACACCTTCACCACCGGACTCGGCAAGACCGTCGGCGACGTCGGCCTGCTGGTCGCGCTCGGCGCGATGCTCGGCAAGCTGCTCACCGACACCGGCGGCGCCGAGCGGATCGTGGAAACGGTCCTGCGCCGCACCACCGACCGCACCCTGCCGTGGGCGATGGTGTTCATCGCCGCACTGCTGGGCCTGCCGATGTTCTTCGAGGTCGGCGTCGTCCTGCTGGTCCCGGTGGTGGTCATGGTGGCCAGCCGCTCCCAGCAGCCGATGCTGCGGATCGGCATCCCCGCCCTGGCCGGTCTGTCGATCCTGCACGGCCTCGTGCCGCCGCACCCGGGCCCGCTGGCCGCGGTGGACGCGCTGAACGTCGACCTGGGCATCACCCTCGCGCTCGGCGTGCTCGTCTCGATCCCGACCGCCATCATCGCGGGCCCGCTGTTCGGTTCGTTCATCGCCAAGCGCGTGCAGCTGCCCCCGGCCACGCACCTGCTCGGCAAGTCGCCGACCGAGACCGCGCCGGAGAAGCGCCCCAGCTTCGCCGCCGCGGTGGCCATGCTGCTGCTGCCCGTCGTGCTCATGCTCGGCAAGTCCGTGGCCGAGCTCGCGCTGGCCGAAGGCAGCTTCGGCTACAAGGTGCTGCACACCATCGGCACGCCGGTCGTGGCCATGATGCTGACCGTGCTGATCGCCATCGTGGTGCTCGGCACCGGCGCCCGGTTCAGCCGCAGCCGGCTGTCCGAGGTGGTCGGCGGTTCGCTGCCCGCGATCGCCGGCATCATCCTGATCGTCGGCGCCGGCGGTGGTTTCAAGCAGACCCTGGTCGACTCCGGGGTGAACAACATGATCACCGACCTGGCCAGCGGGGCGCACCTCTCGCCCCTGGTGCTGGGCTGGCTGATCGCGGTCGGCATCCGGGTCGCCACCGGGTCGGCGACCGTGGCCACCATCTCCGCGGCCGGGATGGTTGCGCCGATGGTGATGGGCCTGCCGCCCGCTCAGGGTGCGCTGGTCGCGCTGGCCATCGGCTCCGGCTCGCTGTTCCTCTCGCACGTCAACGACGCGGGGTTCTGGCTGGTCAAGGAGTACTTCGGGATGACCGTCGGGCAGACCCTGAAGACCTGGTCGGCGATGGAGACCCTGCTCTCGGTGGTCTCGTTCGCCGTGATCCTGGGCCTGTCGACCGTCGTGTGACCGCAGGGGTCGTGGGCGCGCTGGAACCGGTTTTCGCGCTCACGACCCCTTCTCCGTCGCGCGGTATATTGGTGGGTCGGGCCGACCGGAGTCGGGCTTTCCCCATCCCCCACGTACTGAGGTGGCGCAGTTGTCCAACGCCCGATCCGATCGGGATGCCGTTCGCGCGCAGGAGATCGCAGTCGAGCAGCAGTACCTCACCGTGCTGTACGACAAGCTGGACGCCCTGCGCCAGGAGACCACGCAGCGGTTGAAGGACACGCTGCGCGACAGCGGTGGTCCGCCGCAGGCGCGCACCGAGCGCGACATCTCCACCCGGATGTACACCGACAAGCTCACCCAGCTCAGCGCGGTGGAGCACGGGATGTGCTTCGGACGGCTGGACCTGGACACCGGTGAGACCTTCCACGTCGGCCGGCTCGGGTTGTTCGACGAGGACAACGAGTACGAGCCGCTGCTGCTGGACTGGCGGGCCCCCGCGTCCCGGCCGTTCTACCTGGCCACCGCCGCCGCGCGGGACGGCGTGCGCCGCCGGCGGCACCTGCGCACCAGCTGGCGCAAGGTCCTCGACTACGAGGACGAGGTGCTCGACCTCGACGCCGCCGAGCAGGGCAGCGACCTCGGGCTGGCCGGTGAGGCCACGCTGCTGGCCCGGCTCGACGCCCGCCGCACCGGGCAGATGCAGGACATCGTCGCCACCATCCAGGGCGAGCAGGACCAGATCATCCGCGCGGGCATGAACGGCGTGCTGGTCGTGCAGGGCGGGCCGGGCACCGGCAAGACCGCCGTGGCGCTGCACCGCGCGGCCTACCTGCTCTACACGTTCCGCGAGCAGCTGTCCAAGCGCGGCGTGCTGGTCGTCGGCCCGAACGAGACGTTCCTGCGCTACATCGGGCAGGTGCTGCCCTCGCTCGGCGAGACCGGCGTGCTGCTGTCCACTGTGGGCGGTCTGTACCCCGGGATCACCGCCACCGGCGTGGAATCCGCGCGGGCGGCGGAGATCAAGGGCCGCGAGCGCATGGTCGACGTGCTCGTCGCCGCGGTCCGGGACCGCCAGCAGGTGCCCGCCGACCACGTCGAGGTCACCTTCGACCGCGAACCGCTGCGCATCGACCGCAAGACCGCGACGCAGGCCCGCACCCGCGCCCGCCGCGCCCGCAAGCCGCACAACCTGGCGCGCCGGATCTTCCGCAACGAGATGTTCTCCGCGCTGACCCTGCAGGTCGCCGACCGGCTCGGCCGCGACCTGCTCGACCGGCGCGACCTGGACGAGATCAACGTGGAGCTGCGCGCCGACCCGTCGGTGACCGGCGCGCTCGACGAGCTCTGGCCGGAGATCACCCCGCAGCAGCTGCTCGACGAACTGCTCAGCTCGCCGGAGCGCCTGGCCACCGCCACCCGCAAGCACCTCGACGACGACGAGCGCGAGGAACTGCTGCGGGACTCGGGCACGCCGTGGACCCCGGCCGACGTGTCGCTGCTGGACGAGCTCGCCGAGCTCCTCGGCGAGGACGACGCGCAGGCCCGCGCCGAACGCGAGGCCCAGGAGCGCGAAGAACTCGCCTACGCGCAAGGCGTTCTGCACATCATGGAGCAGGACGAGGAGATCGCCGACGAGGAGCGGCTGCGGGTGTCCGACGTGCTCGACGCCGAGCTGCTCGCGGAGCGCTTCCGCTCCCGCAGCGATCTGACCGCGGCCGAGCGCGCCGCCGACGACCGCACCTGGACCTTCGGGCACGTGATCGTGGACGAGGCGCAGGAGCTGTCGCCGATGGCGTGGCGGGTGCTGATGCGCCGCTGCCCGAGCCGGTCGATGACGCTGGTCGGCGACGTCGCCCAGACCGGGGCGCTGGCCGGCGCGAACGCCTGGCACGACGTCCTGCACCCGTACGTCCAGGACCGCTGGAAGATGGTCGAGCTGACCGTCAACTACCGGACCCCGGCCGAGATCATGGACATCGCCGCCGACGTCCTGTCCGAAATGGACACCGACCTGGAGGCGCCGACCTCGGTGCGCACCAGCGGCCACCAGCCGTGGGCCCGCCGCGTCGACGACCTGGCGGCGGAGCTGCCGGAAGCGGTGTCGGCGGAGCTGCGCGAGGTCGCCGACGGCCGCCTCGCGGTGCTGATGCCGCCGCAGGTGTTGGCCGGGATCGGCCCGCAGCTGGCGGATGCCCTGCCCGAAGCTGCGATCGGCACCCGCGCCGACGACCTCGACGCCCCGGTGGCCCTGCTGACCGTGGAGCAGGCCAAGGGCCTCGAGTTCGACGCGGTGCTGGTGGTGGAACCGACGGCGATCGCGGAGGAATCCGAGCGGGGCCTCAACGACCTCTACGTGGCCCTGACCCGAGCAACCCAACGCCTCGGAGTCCTCCACACCGACGAACTCCCGGAAGCACTGCGCGGGATCGGCTGAGCCCATCGAGGGCTGCTGTCCGCCCGGCCTCCGCAGCTGGAACAGTTGGCCGGGTGATCTCCGAGCTCGCGCAGCGCCTCCGGGCACTCGGTCACGACGGTCTGCTGGCGCTGCTGAAGAACCGTCCGGAAAGCGTGCTCGCAGGAGCTCGTTCCCTGCAACGGCTTGCGGCCGTGCTCAACTCCCCCGGCGCGGTGGAATCCGCATTGGAACGGCTCGACGCCGGCTGCCACGAGGTGCTCCGCGCGCTGTGCGCGCTCGGCGACGGCTGCACCCGCGAGCAGGTCGAGCAGGTGCTCGGCGGTGGCGCCGAACTCGACCGCGCGCTCCGGGAACTGGCGGAACGCTTCCTCATCCAGCTCGACGAGCACGGTTCGATCCAGCTCGCCGCGCCCCTGCGCACCCTCCGCACCGCAGGGCTGGGCCGCCCGATCGCGAAGCTCCTGAACGCCCACGCCAGCACCACCGTCCGCGGCATCGCCGAAGCGCTCGGGCTGGAGCGGGCCAGCACGAAGGCCGACACGATCCTGCGGATCGCGGAGTTCGTGCAGGATCCCGCGCAGGTGTCCGCAACGCTGGCCAAAGCTCCCGGTTCGACCGCGGAAGTCGCGATGGAACTGGCCCGCGACACCTCCGGGGCCTTCGCCTTCCCCGGAGAGCCCACAGCGGTGCGGTGGATGATCAGGCGCGGCTTCCTGATCAGCGCGGACCAGTGCCGCACCGACCGCGGACCGTTCGAGATGCCGCGCGAGATTGGGCTGGCGCTGCGCGAATCCGATGACCGCGCGGCGCTGCGGCCGCCTCCCCCTGAGCCGCCCACCAACGTGGTCGACCCCGCCGAGGTCGACAAGGCGGCGGCGCTGGCCGCGACCAGTTTCGTCGATGGCGTGGCCCGGCTGCTCGATCATTGCGCGACCGATCCGCTGGCGATGCTACAGAACGGCGGAGTCGGTTTGCGGGTCCTGAAGCAGCTCGCGAAGGTCCTGAAGACCGATCAGCACGAGATCCGGCTCTGGTTGGAGACCGCCGCCGCGGCCGAGCTGCTCAGCCTCGACGATGCGGGCCACCTCGTCCCGTCGAACCTCGCCGACGACTGGCAGCGGTTGGCACCGGCGAAGCGCTACGTCTGGCTGGGACGCACGTGGTGGGAGCAGCCTGCCGCCGCGATGTTCAGCAAGGTCGTGGACAAGCCCGGTCCAGCGATGCTGCCCGGTGACAGTGCTCTCGACCGAGCGCTGCGCATCGACCTGGTGACCGAGCTCGCGGCCTTGGAACCCGGCGCAGCGCTGGACGAACCGGGCCTGCTGAACGAGAAGCTGGCCTGGAAGCGACCGATGATCTATCGCAGCGCCGCCGACCTGGTCGATCCGATGCGGGTCAACTGGGCTGAAGCCGAGGCGGTCGGTGCGGTCGCCCGCGACGCGCTGTCGACGCTGGGCCGTTGCTTAAGCGACGACCAGGCGTTGCTGGACGCAGCGCTCCGACTGCTTCCCCGAGCGGAGGAAACGGTGCTGCTGCAAGCGGATCTGAGCGCAGTCGTGGCGGGCACGCCGAGCGGGGACGTCACCTCCACGCTGAACCTGATGGCCGAGCCGGAAGGCCGGGACACCGCATCCACCTGGCGGTTCAGCCCGGATTCCGTGCGCCGCGCGATGGATCAGGGGTACTCCGCCGAGGATCTCCTGGGACGGCTCGCCGAGATCTCCCGCGCTGATGTCCCGCAGCCGCTGGAGTACCTGATCAAGGACGCCGCACGGCGGTTCGGGCAGTTGCAGGTGCGCAGCGTGCGGTGCTGCGTGCTCGGGGACGAAGCCCTGGTGCTGGAGGTCAGCAGGCACCGCGCGCTGCGCGAGCTGTCGCTGCGGGTCCTGGCGCCGACCGTGCTCGCGTCGGGCAAACCACCCGAGGAAACCCTGACGGCATTGCGGAAGGCGGGGTACTCCCCGGTGCAGCAGGCGGACGACGGCACCGTCGTGATCGAACGCGCCGTGGCCACCGACGATCGTCCGCCGGTTCTCGTGGCACAGCCGCACTACCTGGACCCGGCGCCGGACCTGCCGGACGAAGCCGAGCTCCGCGAAGTGGCCATGCACCTGCTGGCGCAGCCGGACGACGTCGCACGACCTCCGGTCATGGTGGACCTGGTGGAGAACACACCGGCCAACGTGGGCCGGATCCTCGCCGAACGGGCCGCCGGGCTGTCCGACCTCGAACTCGAACTGCTCGAAGAGGCGTTGGCGACCGGAACCGACCTGGAGATCTCGTATCGGGACCAGCGGGGCAGCTGCACGACCCGCGTCATCACACCGCACTTCATCGCGGGGGAATACCTGGAGTCCTACTGCCACCTGCGGGACGACGACCGCCAGTTCCGCCTGGACCGGATCCGCGCCGTCTCCCCGCTGAAACGCCGCCCGACTCGATGAGCCCGGGTGGCCTGGTCAGGACCCGTGAGTACTTTGGGTTGCTATAGCCACCCAAAGTGCTCACGGGTCTTGGGCGGCGTCAGCGGAAGATCGGGGCCGCGTAGTGGGCCAGGGCCGCCGTGAGCTTTTCCTTGTCCTCGCGGATGTCGTCGACGTCGATCAGGCGGTAGCCGGTCCAGCCGTCGTGCTGGAACATCCGGTCCTGCGGCACACCGGGGTTCGCGCCGCCCTGCGGCCACACCACCAGGTAGGTCGCGGTGCCCTTCTCGCCCTTCGGCTTGGGCAGTTCCTGGACCGCGACGCGCGCGATGTACTGCCAGCCCAGCGCGATCCGCACCTTGTCGGCGGGGTGCTCCAGCAGGATCCCCCGCTCGTCGATGCGCATCGTGAACGGCCGGAAGCTGTTGATCAGCAAGATGATTCCGACCACCACCAGCACCGGAGCCCCGAAGAACAAGAACGGGATCCGGCCGCCCTCGCTGAACCAGCCGATCACCAGCGCCGTTCCCACCACGCCCAGAACGATGGCGATGATCGCCGTGATCAGGCCGAGCGCGCTCTTGCGGAAGTCCACAATTCCCCCAAAAAACACTTGCGGTACAACAACTCCGGCCCAACCGGGCCGCGCAAGATCCTAAGCAACGCACCCGCCCCGAACGGACCGGTTCCGCGAAGGACGACCCATCTCACAAGGAAGGGCGCTTTCGCGCGGAGTTGCCGAAAGCGCCCTTCGCAGCGGGAATCAGACCGCGAGCGGCAGTGCCGTCGGGTGGACCGGGGACGGGAGCTGGGAGGAGCCGGTGAGGTAGGCGTCCACCGCGTTGGCCACCGAGCGACCCTCCGCGATCGCCCACACCACCAGGGATGCTCCGCGGTGGGCGTCGCCGCAGACGAAGACGCCCGGGGACTTGGTCTCCCAGTTCGAGCCGCAGCCGATCGTGCCCCGCTTGGTCAGGTCGATGCCCAGGCCGTCCAGCAGCGGCATGTGCTCGACCCCTTCGAAGCCGATCGCCAGCAGCGCCAGGTCGCAGGGCAGCTCTTCGGCCTCGTCGGAGACCGGAACCACCTGGCGGCGGCCGTTCTCGTCGCGCTGGACCTTCACCTCGCGGAGGCGGACCGCGCGGACGTTGCCCTCGTCGTCGCCGACGAACGACTCGATCGCCACCGCGAACTTGCGCTCCCCCGCCTCCTCGTGCGCCGGGTAGGTGCGCAAGATGTAGGGCCAGGTCGGCCACGGGGAGCGGTCGTCGTCGCGGGTCGTCGGCGGCTGCGGGTAGTTGTCCAGCTGGGTCACCGACAGCGCGCCCTGGCGGGTCGCGGTGCCGTAGCAGTCCGCTCCGGTGTCGCCGCCGCCGAGGATGATGACGTGCTTGCCCTGCGCCGAGATCGATGTCGGGCCGTCGCCCTCGCACTCCTTGTTCGCCGGGACCAGGTGCTCCATGGCCAGGTGCACGCCCTTGAGCTCGCGGCCCGGGATCGTCGTGTCATCGCGGCCGCGCAGCGCGCCCACCGCGAGCACCACGGCGTCGTAACCGGCCCGCAGGTCCTCGACGGTCAGGTCCACGCCGACCTCGCAGCCGGTGATGAACTTCGTGCCCTCGTCGCGCATCTGCGCCAACCGCCGGTCCAGGACGGACTTCTCCATCTTGAACTCGGGGATGCCGTAGCGCAGCAGCCCGCCGATGCGGTCGTCGCGCTCGTAGACGGTCACCTCGTGCCCGGCGCGGGTCAGCTGCTGGGCAGCCGCCAGCCCACCCGGCCCGGAACCGACCACGGCCACCCGCTTGCCGGTGTGCGCCTCGGTCACCTGCGCGGTGACGTACTCGTTCTCCCAGCTGACCTCGGCGATGGTCTCCTCGACCCGCTTGATGGTCACCGCGCCACCGGCCTCCGGGGAGATCGCCAGCACGCAGGCCGCCTCGCACGGTGCGGGGCACAGCTTGCCGGTGAACTCCGGGAAGTTGTTGGTGGCGTGCAGCCGGTCGCTGGCCGCCTCCCACTGGCCGCGGCGCACCATGTCGTTCCACTCCGGGATCAGGTTGCCCAGCGGGCAGCCGGCCGAACCGGAGTGGCAGAACGGGATGCCGCAGTCCATGCACCGCGACGCCTGCTCCGCGACCTTCGCGCTGCGGTCCTCAGTGGACAGAGCGGCGTAGACCTCGTGCCAATCGCCCAACCGGTCGTCGACGGGACGCTTGGGGGCGTCGGCCCGGGTGTGCTTCAGGAATCCCCTCGGGTCAGCCACGGGAAGCCTCCATGATCGCCTCGTCGATGTCCCGGCCCTCGATCTTGGCCATCCGCATGGCCTCCAGGACCCGCTGGTAGTCGCGCGGCATCACCTTGCTGAACGCCGCCGATCGCCGCGGCCAGTCGCCCAGCAGCGAGGCCGCCACCGCCGAACCGGTCAGTTCGTAGTGCCGCTGCACGGTCTCCTGCAACCACTTCAGCTCCTTGGCGCTGGGCCGCTGCAGGTCCACCATCGCGGTGTTCAGCCGCACCGGGTCCAGGTCCAGCACGTAGGCGATACCGCCCGACATGCCGGCGCCGACGTTGCGGCCGGTGCCACCCAGCACCACCGCGCGACCGCCGGTCATGTACTCGAAGGCGTGGTCACCAACGCCCTCGGAGACCAGCAGCGCACCGGAGTTGCGGACGCCGAAGCGCTCGCCGACCCGGCCGCGCAGGAAGACCTCGCCGCTCGTCGCGCCGTAGCCGATCACGTTGCCCGCGATCACCTGGTTCTCCGCGGCGAACGCCGAATCCGGGTGCGGGCGCACCACGATCCGCCCGCCGGACAGGCCCTTGCCGACGTAGTCGTTGGCGTCGCCGACCATGTCCAGCGTGACGCCCGGCGGCAGGAACGCGCCCAGCGACTGACCGGCCGAGCCGGAGAGCTCGACGTGGATGGTGTCGGTGGGCAGGCCCTGACCGCCGTAGCGGCGGCTGACCTCGGCGCCCAGCAGCGTGCCGACGGTGCGGTTGACGTTGCGCACCGGCAGCTCCAGCTTGACCGGGCGGGCGTCCTCCAGCGCCGCCTCGGCGAGCTGGATCAGCGTGCGGTCCAGCGCCCGGTCCAGGCCGTGGTCCTGCTCGCGGACCCGGCGCCGCACCGACGAGTACGGGGTCTGCGGCTCGGCGAACACCGGGGTCAGGTCCAGGCCGCGGGCCTTCCAGTTCTCCACCGCCTCGTCCACGCCGAGCGCGGAGACCTGGCCGATCGCCTCGTCCAGGGTGCGGAAACCGAGCTGCGCCAGGTATTCCCGCACCTCCTGGGCGACGAACTCGAAGAAGTTCACCACGTGCTCGGCCTGGCCGGTGTAGCGCTTGCGCAGCTCCGGGTTCTGGGTGGCCACGCCCACCGGGCAGGTGTCGAGGTGGCAGACGCGCATCATCACGCAGCCCTCGACCACCAGCGGAGCACGTGGAGGAAGTTGGCCAGCCCGACGAACTCGTAGCCGGCATCCCGGTCCAGC
>NZ_JBEOVY010000042.1:0-32154 GCF_040295745.1 Saccharopolyspora sp. NPDC002686 | reverse complement strand
CTTACGACGCCGAAGGTGCCGACGAGCTGACCTTCCTGGACGTCACGGCTTCCTCCGGTGACCGCGAGACCACCTTCGACGTGGTCCGCCAGACCAACCGGTCCACCCCCGACAGCCCCCGAACCACCGGAAGCTGGGTCTGAGGTGCATCCCCAACGGCCAAAGGCCGCATCATCTCCCCGTCCTCGTGCGAGAGGATGTGGCAGTGCCACACCGAGGTCCCGGGAATGGTGAACCGCCCAACCCAAGCGGTGATGTACCCGGGCGGAGAAACGAAGGTCTCCTTGGGCCCGGATTCGTAAGCCCGAGCCGGCTCAAACGCCCCGATCGTCCCCGGCACAGGCAGACCGTCCGAGTCCCACTGCCCAACCCGCCACCGCCCGATCAACCGGAACGCGGCCTCGTGCACATGGATCGGATGCGCATCAGGCGATCGGTTCCGCATAGCCCAAACCTCCGCCGACCCGAGCTGAGGAGTCTCGGTAACCGGATCAAGGTACTTGTACAACCGATCCCGATCCCCGAGCTGAGGATGACCGTCCACGACCTCCGCCGCCTGCACGGTCCGAAGCCGAGCCCCGTCCACCAGCGCCGACACTGGAGCAGCATCCTCGACGAGCACAGCAGGAACAGACGACCGATCCGGCGAACTCACCCCGGCCCCGACGTCGAACCGCATCAGCTGCGAGATCCCACCTCCGCTGGGGTCAACGTCGTTCATCGCGCCGAGCACCGCGGTCGCGTTGTTCGCCAGCACCCAGTTCTGCCCTTCGTGCCCGGTGAAGTTGACGACCACGACGTACCGCTCGGCCGGCGCGATGAGCAGCTCGTCGACCGGCGCCGGGCGCCGGAGGTAGCCGGAGTCGTTGCCCACCACCGTCATCGCGGGCCGGTCCGCCGAGCGGCCGTCGGTCTGCCGGAGGCTGAGCCGGTAGGAACGCGTGTCGGATGCGTTGAGCAGGGTGAAGGCGTAGCGCCGGGGTTCGACGGTCTGCTTCGGCGCCACGGTGCCGTTGACGACGGGGAGGTCGCCGAGGAACTCCGGGTCGGCGTGGCTGTAGCACAGCGAGCCGTCGGCGTTGAACTTCTTGTCCTGGATGGCGTACTGCTTGGCGAAGTCGCCCTTGGGCAGCGGGAGCGCGGCTTCGGTCTCGTCGGTGTTGGGGATGAAGCCCGCCAGGCCTTCGTAGACGTGGTACGAGGTGTTGTGGTGGTCGTGGTCGTGGTACCAGAGGGGCGCCGCGGCCTGGGCGTTCGGGTAGTGGTTGGTCTTCGAACCGCCCGGCGGGATCACCGGTTGGATCGGGTCGGGCACGCCGTCGCTGGCGGGCAGTTGCAGTCCGCCGTGCCGGTGCGCGGTGATGTTGTTGTCGTTGTCCGGCTGGTCGAACGGGAAGATCGGGGTACCGGCCGGCGGGAGTCCGTTGACCACCGTCACGTCGATCGGCTTGCCCCGCTCGGTGGCGATGGTCGGCCCGAGGTACTGCACCGGCGCACCGGGAGCGTGGTAGCCCAGCGTCGGCACTGCGGGCCATTCGCTGTGGAACGAGTGGCGTCCCAGGCGTGCGGTGAGGGTGTAGTGGCCCGGGGCGTCGGGCTCGGCGACCGGAAGCTGGCGTGCCTCGTCGGTGAAGAACGCGGGCACCGGGGAAGGGCCGCACTCGAGTGGTTCCTCGGCGTGCCCGGTCGGTGCCAGGAATCCGGCAGCGATCGCGAGCGCGCCGGTCAAGCTGAGCAATCTGGTGGGCGTCGGGGTTCTCCCGTGCCGCCGGTGGTCCGCACTCCTGCCGCGCATAGTTGAATCCCGGGGTAGGCGTGTCCGTCGCCGGGAGCTTCGGCAGGTTCGCCGCCCGGGTTGACGCGCGCCAGTCCCCGGGGTGACGGGAATCCACCGGTGCGGGCGAGCCGCGTGCCTGGTCAGCTGTTCGCGCGCCACTCGCGCTGGAGCATCGCGTAGACGAGTTCCTCGCGCCAGGTGCCCCTGATGATCATGCTGTCGACGAAGTGCGCTTCGCGGCGCATCCCCAGGCGCTCCATCAGCTTGGCCGAGGCGAGGTTGTGCGCCGAGCATCGCCCGATGATGCGGTGCAGGTCGAGCTCGTCGAACCCGAGGCGCAGCACGGCCCGCGCGGCCTCGGTGGCCAGGCCCTTGCCCTGGAAGTCGGGGTTGAAGATGTAGCCCACTTCGCCCTGCCGGTTCGCCCGGCTGAGCAGGACGAGCTCGACCTGGCCGATGACCTGCCCGGTCTCCGGCAGGACCGCCGCCAGGCTCAGGCAGTCGCCGTCCTCGCTCAGCGCGTTCTCGCGGGTCATCCGCTCGACCGCGGCTCCGGTCTGCTCGCGGTCGCGGGCCTCCCACAGCAGGTGCTGGGCGACGTCCGGCTTGCGCTGGTAGGCCCAGACGTCGTCGGTGTCGTCGAGGATGAAAGGCCGCAGCAGCAGGCGATCGGTGGCGATTGGGGCAGCAACCGTGAACACGATCCGACCTTATCCGCTGGAACGGTCTTCCCCGGTGGTCTTTCAGGCGCAGTCGCCCGGAACCGGTTCCCAGGCGCGGCGGAGTTGGGCGCGCAGCAGCCGTTCCGGACTGTCGTCGGCGCCGTGGAGCCGGTCGTCCAGCCGGATCAGGGTGTCGCAGCGGGCGAAGACGAGCCCGCGGGCGTTCGTGTCGGCGGAATAGCCCGCGCGCTCGGCGATGCGCACGGCCGCGGCGGACCCGACGGAGATCGCCAGGCCAGCGATGTCGGTCGCCGGATCGCCGAGCGCGGCATCGGTCCAGTCCAGCACCCCGGAGACCGAGCCGTGCTCGTCGACCAGCAGGTGCTCGCCCTTCAGGTCGGCGTGCAGCAGGGCCACCTCGGGGGCAGGGCCGACCGCCGCTGCATCCGGCGTGAACCTGCCCTGGACCTGCCCGTTCGCGGCGAGGCGATCGGCGGCGGCCTGCGCGGTGCGCACCAGTTCTGGGACATCGCGCCGAGGTGAGGTCGGCAGGCCGAGCTCGGCCGGTACCTCGGTCGAGCGCAGCGCGGCCAACATCGCGGCGAGCTCCCGCTCACCGGAGGCGCCCACCGGCCGGACCTCGGCGGACGCACCGGGCAAGCGCTCGTCGACGGTGAAGGCCAGCGCCGGTGCCCACTCCCCGCTGGCTGCCGAGCGGGGCAGGGGGATGCCGATCCGGCCGCGGAGCAGGTCGCGCAGCGCCAGTTCGCGCCGCTGCCGTTCGCCGGCTTCGGGATCCGGGGCCATGCGCACCACGTGGTGCTCGCCGAAGAACCACGAGAGGTGCTCGCCGCCTTCGTCGACCGGGCTGAGCGGGCCGGACAGCGCCAGCGCGTCCGACACCAGCGCCGCCACGTGTTCCGCGGTCGGGGTGCTCGTCATGCCCTGATCATCTCCGCGCGCGTTCTGGGCGGTCCACTCAATAATCCGCGGCGCGGATGCGCGCCGGGTAAGCCGACGGCGAACGGCGGGAATCCGGGGGTGTCCCGCGGCGTTGCGCTGGCACACAACTCCGGTTGGAGGTCGTGATGGCCGGGAATCCGCAAGATCCGTTCGACGCCCTGGACGGCTACTCGCGCACCGTGGCCGAGGTGGCCCGCACGATCATGCCGAGCGTGGCGAGCCTGCACCTGGCCGGGGAACGCGGGGAGGGGACCGGGTCGGCCGTGGTGTTCACCGAGGACGGCTTCCTGCTCACCAACGCGCACGTCGTCGGGGCGGCCGATGGCGGGACCGCGCGCTTCGCCGACGGATCCGATGCGCCGTTCTCCGTGGTCGGCGCCGATCCGCTGTCGGACCTGGCGGTGGTGCGGGCGGTGGGGGAGACGCCGCCGCCGGTGCAGCTGGGCGACAGCGACCGCTTGGTGGTCGGGCAGCTCGTGGTCGCGGTCGGCAACCCGCTCGGGCTGGCCGGTTCGGTCACCGCGGGCGTGATCAGCGGGCTCGGGCGGTCGCTGCCGGCACGCAGCGGACAGGCGGCCCGCATCATCGAGGACGTCATCCAGACCGACGCGGCGCTCAACCCCGGCAACTCCGGCGGGGCGCTGGCCGATTCGCGGGGAGTCGTGGTGGGGGTCAACACCGCGGTCGCCGGGGTGGGGCTCGGCCTGGCGATCCCGATCAACGCCACCACCCGCCGCATCATCGATTCGCTGGTCCGCCACGGTCGGGTCCGGCGCGCCTACCTGGGGCTGGTGACCACACCCGCGCCGCTGCCCGACGAGCTGGTCGAACGCACCGGCCAGCAGACCGGCTTGCGCGTGGTGGACGTGGTCCGGCGCAGCCCGGCCGAGCGAGCCGGACTCCACCGCGGCGACCTCGTGCTCACGGCGGGCGGCAACCCGGTCCGCGACGCCCAGGGGCTGCAGCGGCTGATGTTCGCCGAGGCCATCGGCCGCCCGCTGCAGATCACCGTGACCCGCAACGGAGCGCTGGTCGACGTGATCACCGAGCCGGTGGAGCTGCTCGACAGCCCGCGCTGACCGGCGGGCGCCGCGGTCGCGGAGCGGCCTAGAGTCGGGCGGTGTCATCTGGATCCATCCCGGTCACACCGGCACTCGGTGTGGCCATCGCGCTGCTGTTGATCGCCGCCGCAGCGGTTTCCGGGCTCGGTCGGCTGGCCCGCTTCCACCACGTGCTGTTCGCCGGGGTGCGCGGTGCGGTGCAGCTGGCCGTGGTGTCGCTGCTGATCGCCTACCTGGTCGAGTCGACCGCGCTGGCGGCGTTGTTCATCGTGCTGATGTTCGTGGTGGCCGCGCACACCGCGGGCCGGCGGATCACCGATGACCGGAGCTGGCTGTGGGCCGGGCTGCCGATCGCAGCGGGTGTCGCGCCCGCAGTGGGCCTGCTGGTCGTCACCGGTGCGGTGCCGCTGACCGGTTTGGTGCTGATCCCGCTGGTGGGGCAGCTGATCGGTGGCGCGATGGTCGCGACCGCGCTGGCCGGGAAGCGGTTGTTGGACGAGCTGCACCAGCGGCGGGGCGAGGTGGATGCAGCGCTGTCGCTGGGCATGACCGACCGGCTCGCCCGGCTGGAGATCGCCCGGCCGTCGGCGGGCGGTGCGCTGGTCCCGGCG
Organism: Saccharopolyspora sp. NPDC002686; assembly: GCF_040295745.1. Classification (NCBI taxonomy): domain Bacteria; kingdom Bacillati; phylum Actinomycetota; class Actinomycetes; order Pseudonocardiales; family Pseudonocardiaceae; genus Saccharopolyspora; species Saccharopolyspora sp. NPDC002686. The sequence continues at coordinate 27,080 of NZ_JBEOVY010000042.1, read as the reverse complement.
CTCGACCAGACCCGGACCGTGGGCACGGTGACGTTGCCCGGTGCGTTCGTCGGGATGCTGCTCGGCGGTGCGACGCCGGTGCAGGCCGGGGTGGTGCAGCTGTACGTGCTGGTGGCGCTGCTGGCGGTGGAGTCGGTGGCGATCCTGGTCGCGCTGGAGATCGTCGCGCGCGGTCTGCTGACGAGGTCCGGAAAACCCCTATTCTTCCGGGCATGACGGTTTCCCGGCGGGTGCCCATCGTCGTGGTCGACGTCGCGGTGGCGGCGCTGATCGCCGTGGCGGTGCTGCTGGCCGGACTGCTGAGGTTCCCGTTCGAGCAGGGTGTTGTCCGGCTGCTCGACGTGGTGCTGGTACTCGGCACCTGCGCGGCGTTGGCGTTCCGCCGGCGGTTCCCCGTTCCGGTCGCGCTGGTGACGCTGGTGGGATGCGCGGTCTACTACCCGCTCAGCTCGCTGGACGGTCCGCTGATGCTGGCGTTCGCGGTCGCCTTGTGCACCGTGGCCGCTGAGGGGCGTACGGCGGTCGCGGTTCTGCTCGCGGTGGTGGCGATGCTGCTCGTCGGCTACGGCGAGGTGGCCAGCGGAGTCCGGCACCTGGACGACACCTCGCTGTACCTGTTCGCGGGCTGGCTGGTCGCGGCGGTCGCGATCGGCGGTCTGGTCCACAACCGGCGGGCCTACCTGCGCGAAGCGGACGAGCGGATGCGGGCTGTGGAGCGGGAGAAAGAAGAGGAAGCGCGCTCGCGGGCCAGCGAGGAGCGGCTGCGCATCGCGCGGGAGCTGCACGACGTGCTCGGCCACCACATCTCGCTGATCAACGTGCAGGCCGGCGCCGCGCTGCACCGGTTGGACGCCGATCCGGAGCAGGCCGGACCGGCGCTGACCTCGATCAAGCAGGCCAGCAAGGACGCGCTGCGCGACCTGCGCGCCACGCTCGGCGTGCTGCGGCAGGTCGACGAGGCCGCACCGACCGCGCCCGCACCGGGGCTGGACCGGCTGGACGACCTGGTCGCGCAGGCCCGCACCGCCGGGCTGGCGGTGCACGTCGAGGTCGACGGCGAGGTCCGGCCGCTCCCGCCGGAAGTCGGCCTCGCCGGGTACCGGATCGTGCAGGAGGCGCTGACCAACGTGACTCGGCACACCGACGCGCGCACGGCCTGCGTGCGCATAAGCTACTCCGACCGGGATGTCCGGGTGCGGATCGACGACGACGGGACGGCAGTGCCGGAGCAGGACTACGAGCGGGGCAACGGGATTCGCGGGATGGACGAGCGCGCGCGGGCGCTGGGCGGGGAGTTCGCCGCTGATGCCCTTCCGGCCGGAGGTTTCCAGGTGCGGGCTCGGTTGCCGTGGCGGGGTGCCCGGTGATCCGCGCGGTGCTGGCCGACGACCAGACGCTGGTGCGCGCCGGGTTCCGGTCCATTCTGGACGGCGAGGACGACATCGAGGTCGTCGGCGAGGCCGCTGACGGTGCCGAGGCGGTGTTCCGCGCCGGCGAGCTGCGCCCCGACGTCGTGCTGATGGACATCCGGATGCCCGGCCTGGACGGGTTGGAGGCGACGCGGCGGATCTGCACCGACCCGCGGCTGCCCGCGGTGAAGGTGATCATCCTGACCACCTTCGACGTGGACGACCACGTCTACGCGGCGTTGCGCGCCGGGGCGAGCGGATTCCTGGTCAAGGACACCGAACCGACCGAGCTGATCCACGCGGTGCGGGTGGTGGCGCGCGGCGATGCGCTGCTGGCGCCGGCGATCACCCGGCGGCTGATCGCCGAGTTCGCCGCGCGCAGCGAACGGCCCGCGCCCAGCCCCGGGCTGGAGGCGCTGACCGACCGCGAACGGCAGGTGCTGGTGCAGGTGGCGCGCGGGTTGTCCAACGACGAGATCGCCGAACGCCTGGTGCTCAGCCCGGCGACGGCGAAGACCCACGTCAGCCGGATCATGAGCAAGCTCGGCGCGCGCGACCGGGCGCAACTGGTGGTGCTGGCCTACGAGTCGGCCCTGATCGCCCCTGGTTGGCTGACCTGAGCGGCGCAACTCCGGGTGTAGGGGAGCGCCCCTAGGGGACGACCGGCGCGGTATCCGAAGTGCCCTCCGCAGCCGGACGTCCGATCGGGGCTGCGCGGCCAGCCTGGTGGCATGGATCCCGAAACCCTCGATCTGGCGCGCCTGCAGTTCGCCCTGACCGCCGGTAGCCACTTCCTGTTCGTCGCCCTGACCATCGGGCTGGCGACGCTGGTCGCGTGCGTGCAGACCGCGGCGACGCTGTCCGGGAATCCGGTGCACGAGCGGATGACCCGGTTCTGGGGCCAGCTCTACGTGATCAACTACGCGGTGGGCATCGTCACCGGGCTGGTGATGGAGTTCCAGTTCGGGCTCGCCTGGAGCGGGCTGATGCACGCGGCGGGCAACGTCATCGGGTCCTCGCTGGCGATGGAGGCGCTGGTCGCGTTCTTCCTCGAGTCGACGTTCCTCGGGCTGTGGATCTTCGGCTGGGGCAGGTTGAACCGGTGGGTGCACCTCGGGCTGATCTGGGTCGTCGCGCTCACGGCCTACGCCTCGGCGTACTGGATCCTGGTGACCAACGGCTTCCTGCAGAACCCCGTCGGCTACGAACGCGCCGGTGACCAACTGCGGCTCACCGATGCCTGGGCGGTGCTGACCAACCCGTCCGCGACGACGGCGTTCTGGCACATCCTGAGCGGATCCCTCTTGACCGCAGGGGTTTTCCTGGCGGGCATCAGCGCGCTGCACCTGTTCCGCCGGACCGCCGAGGTGGAGCTGTTCACCAAGTCGCTGCGGATCGGCCTGTTCACCGCGCTGCCCGCGCTGTTCGTGGCGGCGACGTTCGGCGGGGTGCAGTTCCAGCAGATCGCTGCGGTGCAGCCGATGAAGTCCGCGGTCTTCGAGCGGGACGGCGCGCAGATCGCTGCGCTGCAAGCCGAGCAGGCCGCCCGTTTCGGCGCCGGCGACTACGTACCTCCGGAGGCCTGGGTCAGGACGGGCGGTGTCCTGATGTTGCTGGCCTTCGCTCTGCTGCTGTACCTGGTCGTGCCCAGCGCGCTGATCGCGTTCTTCAAACCGGTGGTGCGGCGATTCCGGTTGTGGCACTTGGCGCTGGTGGCCGCGATCCCGCTGCCCTTCATCGCGATGATCTCGGGCTGGGTGTTCCGCGAGACGGGCCGCCAGCCGTGGGTGATCAACGGTGTTCTGCGCGTCGAGGACGCGGTCTCCGACGTGTCCCCGGCGGCGATGCGGACGTCCTTGCTGGTGTTCACCGTCCTCTTCGGACTGCTGCTGGTGGTCAACTGGTGGCTGCTGCTGCGCCAGGCCGTCCGCGGACCCGATGCGGTCGCCCTGGGTCGGGCGCCCGAAGAACCCCGTCCGATGACCGCGGCGCTGTGAGGAGCGAGACGTGGAACTGCTGGCAATCGCTGTGCTGGGCGTGTTCGCCCTCGGCTACTTCCTGCTCGGCGGCGCCGACATCGGCGTCGGGATGCTGCTTCCCGTGCTGGGGCGGGACGCGCGGCAACGGCGGATGGTGATCACCGCCATCGCCCCGTTCTTCCTCGGCAACGAGGTGTGGCTGGTGGCGACCGCGGGAATCCTGGTCGGCGCTTTTCCCGCGCTGGAAGGCGAACTGCTCACCGGTCTGTTCCCGGCCGTGGTCCTGCTGCTGACTAGCTGGATCGTGCGGGACATGGGGCTGTGGCTGCGGGGGCGGGCAGGCGCTCGCGCGTGGCGGGCGGTGTGCGATGCAGCGATCACCGGCGGCAGCTGGGGCGTGGCCTTGAGCTGGGGCTGGATGTTCGCCGGACTGCTTGCGGGCCAGATCCACGAGATCGCCACCGGGCCCGGCGCGGTGCTGGCCGCAGCCGCGATCGCGACGCTGTTCGCCCTGCACGGCTTGGCTTTCGCCCGGCTCCGGCTGTCCGGACCGCCGCACCAGCGCGCAGGTGTTTTGTTCGGGCGTTGCGGGCAGTGGCAGGGACTCGCGCTCACCGCTGGGGCGATGGCGCTGCTGTGCTCGGCGGTCGGGTTCCGGCTCCCGCTGGCGGAGAACGCGGCCGATCCCGGCACGCTCGCACTTCTGCTGCCCGCAACGCTGGTGCTCACGCCGTTCCTGATCGCCGCGCAGGCGGGCGTGTGGTGGATGTTCCGGGCACGCGTGGAAAGGCCGTCGTACCTGTGAGCAAACGACTCCTGCGCCTCATCGCGCGGCGAACCCGGATCGCGGTGGCACTGCTCGCACTGGTGCAGGCCGGGCTCATCATCGCGCAGGCAGACCTGCTCGCGCGCGCCATCGCCGAGCTCGATGCCGGCTACCTGTCGTGGCTCGCCGGTGCCGTGGCACTGCGTGCGGTCAGTGCCTGGTGCAGCAGTGCCGTCGTTCAGCACGCCGCAGCTGATCTCAAGGCCGATCTGCGCAGCGCGCTGTTCGAGCGCGCTGCGGCGCAGCGGTCGAGCGGGGCGTTCAGCACGCTGGTCACCAAGGGGATCGACGCGTTGGAGCCGGCGATCACCGGGGTGGTCCCGCAGCTGGCGCTCGTGGCGGTCGTGCCGCCGATCGTGCTGGTGCGGTTGGGGCTGGTCGACTGGCCGTCGGCGCTGATCACGGCCTTGACGATTCCGCTGATCCCGCTGTTCGGAGTGCTGATCGGACTGCGGACCAAGGACGTGACCACGCACCAGTGGGCGCACCTGCAGCGGCTCGGCGGGCACTTCCGGGACGTGCTGGCCGGCTTGAGCACGCTGCGCGTGTTCGGGCGGGCTGAGCACCAGGAAGCGGTCATCGCGCGGATGGCCGACGAGCACCGCTCGGCGACGATGCGGGCGCTGCGGGTGGCGTTCCTGTCCGGTTTCGTGCTGGAACTGGTGTGCTCGCTGGCGGTTGCGCTGGTCGCGGTGCCGGTGGGGCTTCGGCTGCTGTCCGGCGGCGTGGACCTGACCACGGCTCTGGTGGTCCTGCTGCTGACGCCGGAGGCGTTGCTGCCGCTGCGGGCGCTCGGCACCAGGTTCCACGCCGCTGCCGAGGGAATGGCAGCCGCTGAGCAGGTCTTCGAAGTCCTGGATCAGCCGCTCGCCGAACGGAGCGGGACGCAGCGGGTCGTTGCGGGGGAGATCCGCTTCGAGGACGTGAGCGTGCACTTCCCAGGACACGAGGATCCGGTGCTGGACCGCGTGTCGTTCGTGGTGCGGCCGGGGGAGCGGGTCGCGCTGGTCGGGCCCAGCGGCGCGGGCAAGTCGACGGTCCTGCACCTGCTGCTCGGATTCGTCCAGCCGACCTCCGGACGTGTTCTGGTGGACGGTGTCGACCTGCGAGAACTCGATCTGGACGACTGGCGTCGCCAGCTCGCGTGGGTGCCGCAGCACCCGCACCTGTTCGCCGGGACGATCGCGGACAACATTCGCCTCGGCGCAGCTGGTGCTTCGATGGCGGAAGTCCAGGCGGCCGCGCAGGCGGCGCACGCTGCGGAGTTCATCGAGCAGCATCCAGCGGGCTACCAGGCGCAGCTCGGCGACCGGGCTGCTGAACTCTCAGCCGGCCAGCGACAGCGCGTCGCGATCGCCCGCGCCTACCTCAAGAACGCACCGATCGTCCTGCTGGACGAGCCGACGGCACGCCTAGACCTGCACTCCGAAGCAGCGCTGACGGCCTCGGCCACAGAAGTGCTGCACGACAAGACGGCGATCCTGGTGGCACACCGGCCAGCACTGCTTTCGGTGGTGGACCGTGTGATCCGCCTGTGCAACGGATCTGTGGTGGAGCCACTGGAGGTGGCGAGATGAGGGGTCGTGTGCCAACCCGAGTGTTGCTCGACCGCACCTCAGGGGACCGTGACGCAAAGCGCGAGTTTGACCCCGTGCGCAACCACCACTGTGAATCGCGGAGAGGCGGCCCAGTGGCGCTGTTCCGCTGGCCTCGGGTTGTGGCCGCAGTAGCTGCCGGAGTGATCGCCGAGCTGTGCGCGGTGGGCCTGATGGCGCTGGCGGCCTGGCTCATCACCCGCGCGTCCGAACAACCGGCACTGTCCGCGTTGAGCCTGGCCATCGTCGGGGTCCGCGCCTGCGCGCTGGCTCGCGGCGCGTTCCGGTACCTGGAGCGCTTGGCCGGGCACGACGCCGCGCTGCGGGTGGTCGCGCGGCTGCGCCCGCAGGTGTTCCGCGCGAGGGCGGGGCGGCCCGCACTGCGCGACGGAGATGCCTTGTCCCGCTTGGTCTCCGACGTCGACAGCGTGCAGGAACTGCTGCTGCGCTGCCTGTCGCCGGCGGCGATCGCGCTGGTCGTCGCCACCGGCTCGGTCATCACCTGCACCATCGTGGCCACGACCAGCGGTGTCGTGCTGGCTGCGGGACTGCTGGTCGCGGGGCTGGTGCTGCCGTTGTTCGCGCCTCGACGTCGTGATCGCACCGCCGCTGATCGAGCCGAACTCGCCGTCGCTGCCGGAGATCTCGTGGACGGCGCACGCGAATTGGCTGCCTTCGGCGCACTTCCCGCCGCCGCGGCGCGCGCCGAACAGCACGCCGCACGGCTGCGGCGCCGCGACGGAGCAGCGGCCCGCAGCTCGAGTGCGCTGTTCGCGGCCGGGATCCTGGTGCAGGGCGTGACGGCAGTGGGCGTGACGTGGATGGCGCTGCTCGCCGGTGTACCGCAGACGAGCGTGGCCGTGGTGGGATTCCTCGCGCTGGCGGCATTCGAAACCGCTCTTCCGCTGACCGACGCCGCCCGCCGGTGGACCGAACACTTCCCGGCGCTGCGTCGCATCGCAGAACTCCTGGCCGCACCCCCGATCGCGCTGCCGAAGCCGAACTCGCAGGACCTCGCGCTCCACGCCGTGTCGGTGCACTACGACCGACCAGCGCTGAACAACGTGGATCTGACCGTCGAGCCCGGTCGGACGGTCGCCGTCGTCGGCGCCAGCGGAGCGGGCAAGAGCACCCTGCTCGGCGTCCTGGCCGGACTCGTACCGCCGTCGGCCGGCCGGGTCGAACGACCGGAAACCCGCGCGGTGACGCAGGACGCGCACGTCTTCAGCGCCACCATCCGGGAGAACCTGCTGCTCGCCGCGCCGGACGCCGACCAGACCCGGTGCGAACGGGCGGCTGCGCAGGCCGGGCTCCTCGACTGGATCCGCAGCCGACCAGCGGGTTTCGACACGTTCGTCGGCGAAGCCGGACAACCGCTCTCCGGCGGGCAACGCCAACGCCTCCTGCTGGCCCGAGCGCTGCTCGCCGAGCCGGACGTGCTGCTGCTCGACGAACCGACCGAGGCGCTGGAACCGGAGCTCGCCGACGAAGTCCTGACCCGCGTCCTGCGCACCCGGACCGGGCGCACCACGATCATCGTGACGCACCGCCTGGCCTGCCTCGACCAGTTCGACGAGATCGTGGTGCTCGACGCCGGGCGGATCGTGCAGCGCGGGCCCCACCGGGACCTGGCGGCGGTTCCGGGACCGTTCCGGGATCTGCGGGACGCCGAAGCGTTGACGGACTTCGCGATCCGAGCGCAGGATGATCCGGACGCCGCGCCGCGGCGATCACCGGGAGAGGGGTGCGCGAACGTTGAGCCGGCACAGCCCAGCGGGATTCTTCAGCAACCGCACGATCACCGAACTCGCCGACCAGCTGCGCGCCGGTGAGACCAGCGCCGTCGAACTCACCCGAGCGGCGCTGCACGCCATTGAGCAGTTCGACTCTGCGCTCAACGCGTTCGTCACCGTCGACCGCGAAGGAGCGGTGCAGGCGGCGGAGAAGGCCGACGCCGAACTGGCCGAAGGCCAGGACCGCGGACCGCTGCACGGCATCCCGGTGGCGGTCAAGGACATCATCGAGGTCGCCGGACTGCCCACCACCATGGGCTCGGCGCACTTCGCCGACCACGTGTCCACATCGGACGCCGAATGCGTGCAGCGGCTGCGCGCGGGCGGCGCGGTGCTGGTCGGCAAGACCACCACCCACGAGTTCGCGTTCGGCCCCACCGGCGACAGCGCGCACAACGGCCCGTCCCGCAATCCGCACGATCCCACCCGCATCACCGGCGGTTCCAGCGGCGGAAGTGGTGCCGCGGTCGCGGCCGGGATGGTGCCGCTGGCGCTGGGCACCGACACCGGCGGATCCGTGCGCATCCCGGCCGCGCTGTGCGGGGTGGTGGGGTTCAAACCGGCGTACGGCGCGATCCCGACCGGCGGGGTGTTCCCGCTGTCGCAGTCGCTGGACCACGTCGGAGTCCTCGCCCGCACCCCGCAGGACTGCCGCACCGGCTACCGGGTCCTCGCCGGACTCCGGGACGCACCCAGCCGGGAACGCGGCGACATCGCGAACATCGGGTGGATCGACCCGAACTCGCTGCACCCGACGGACCCGGAGGTCACCCGGATCGCCCGCGCCGCGCTGGAGACCAGCGGAATCCCGGTGCAGGACCTCGGCATCCGCGATCCGGAGGTCGTGCACCGCGGATTCCTGGGCATCCAGTACAGCGAGGCCTACGCCAACCACGCCGAGCGCGTGGCCGACAACCCGGAGCTGTTCACCGACGACGTCCTGGGGCGGTTGCGGGAATCGGCGCGGACCGCGGGCTGGCAGCACGTGCGCGCGCTGGCCGCGCGCGACCGGTGGCGCGGCGACGTCGACGAGCTGCTGTCCGGAGTCGACCTGCTCGCCATGCCGACGACCTGCGTCGTCGCCACCGAGATCGACCGCCGCGAGATCACCGTCGATGGCGCGGACGTGAACGTGCGCGGCGCGCTGATCGGGCTGACCAAACCGTGGAACCTCGCCGGATCGCCCGCGGTGTCGATCCCCGCGGGCGCCATCGGCGGGCTCCCGGTCGGTCTCCAGCTCATCGGCCGCCCCGGGGCGGAGGACGTCCTGCTGGCCGCCGCCACCCGGATCTCCGGTTGAGGACTCGTCTCCGGTGGCAGGACCACCGGAGACGGGCTTCAGCCCTCGACGGCCTCGGCGATCGCCTTGCCCAGGTCTTCGGTGGTCGCCCCGCCGCCGAGGTCCGGGGTGAGCGGGGCCGTCTCGTCGACCAGGACGCGCTCGATCGCGCTGACCACGTCGGCACCGGCCTCGGGCAGGCCGAGGTGGTCCAGCATCATCGCCGCCGACCAGATCTGGCCGATCGGGTTGGCGATGCCCCGCCCGGCGATGTCCGGGGCGGAACCGTGCACCGGCTCGAACGTCGACGGGTAGGTGCGCTCGGGGTTGATGTTGCCCGACGGCGCCACCCCGATCGTGCCGGTCACGCCCGGTCCGAGGTCGGACAGGATGTCGCCGAAGAGGTTGCTGGCGACCACCACGTCGAAGCGCTCCGGGGACATCACGAACCGGGCGCACAGGATGTCGATGTGGTCCTGGTCGACGGTGACGTCCGGGTACTCCGAGGCGATCGCGGCGAACCGCTCGTCCCAGTAGGGCATCGAGTGGTAGATGCCGTTGGACTTGGTCGCCGAGGTGACGTGCGGCTTGCCGAGGCGGCGCGCGAGCTCGAACGCGTAGCGCATGATCCGGTCGGTGCCGTGCCGGGTGAAGGCCGCGGTCTGCAGCACCATCTCGGTCGGGGTGCCCTCGCCCTGCCTGCCGCCCAGCTGCGAGTACTCGCCCTCGGTGTTCTCCCGCACCACCCAGAAGTCGATGTCGCCGGGCTGCTTGTCGCGCACCGGCGGCGTCACGCCCGGCAGCAACCGCACCGGCCGGAGGTTGACGTACTGGTCGAACTCGCGCCGGATCGGCAGCAGCAGGCCCCACAGCGAGATGTGGTCGGGCACGCCGGGCCAGCCGACCGCGCCGAGCAGGATCGAGTCGTGGTCGCGCAACCGGTCCAGCCCGTCGGCGGGCATCATCGCGCCGGTGCTCTTGTAGGTCTCACAGCTCCAGTCGAAGTGCTGGTAGGCGAACCGCACGCCGTACTTCGCGCCGACCACGTCGAGCACGCGCAACGCCTCGGGCATGACCTCGTTGCCGATCCCGTCACCGGGCAGCACCGCGAGTTCGTACTGCTGCACTCTCCACCTCGTCCCTCGAAGATCGCGTTCCCGGTGGTCATCTAACGCCCGCACATGCGGCGGGCCAAGAGCTGAACGCGAATCGTCGGTGGCATCACGGCCGCACAGGGACTACGAATGAGCTCGTGGATGCGGCACGGGCACTGCGCGAGATCGCCTTCTGGCTGGAACGGGCCGATGCGCCGACCTTCCGGGTCCGGGCGTTCCGGCGCGCGGCCTCGGTCGTCGACGGGCTGCCGGACCTGGACGAACGGGTGGCTTCGAAGCGCCTGACCGCGTTGGAGGGCATCGGCAGGACGACCGCGTCCGTCATCGAGGAGGCCCAACGCGGTGAGGTCCCCGAGTACCTGGCCCGGCTGCGGTCCGAAGTGGACGTCCCGGAGCGCGACGCGGAGCTGCGGGCGGCGCTGCGCGGCGATTGCCACTCGCATTCGGACTGGTCGGACGGCGGGAGCCCGATCGCCGAGATGGCCACCACGGCCCGCGATCTCGGCCACGAGTGGATCGCGCTGACCGACCACTCGCCGCGCCTGAAGGTGGCCCGCGGCCTGTCGGCGGACCGGCTCCGCGAGCAGCTGGACGTCGTCGCCCAGCTCAACGAGCGCCTCGCCCCGTTCCGCATCCTGACCGGCATCGAGGTCGACATCCTCTCCGACGGTTCGCTGGACCAGGAGGAGGAACTGCTGGCCCGGCTCGACGTGGTGGTGGCCAGCGCGCACTCCGAACTGCGGATGGCCTCCGCTGAGATGACCCGACGGCTGTGCGCGGCGGTGTCCCATCCGCACGTGGACGTGCTCGGGCACTGCACCGGGCGCCTGATCGGGGCGAAGAAGCGCCCGCAGTCGACCTTCGACGCGGCCGCGGTGTTCCAGGCGTGCCGGGACAACGGCGTCGCCGTCGAGATCAACTCCCGCCCGGACCGGCTGGACCCGCCCCGCGACCTGCTCCGCCTCGCCGTCGACACCGGCTGCCTGTTCAGCATCGACTCCGACGCGCACGCTCCCGGCCAGCTGGACTGGCTGTCCTACGGCTGCGCCCGCGCGGAGGAGTGCGGCATCACCCCGGACCGGGTGCTCAACACGCGCACCGCCGACGAGTTGAGCTGATCACTTTCAAGCGGTTGAACAGGGAAGATACCTGAACATTCAAACATTCCGGGCGTATGCTGGCGGGGTGACCGAACCCAGATGGCTCAGCGGCGAGGAGCAGTGCGCGTGGCGGAAGCTGGCCACGCTGATGACGGTCATCCCGGCCCAGCTCGACGGGCAGCTGCAACGGGATTCCGGGCTGACCCACTTCGGCTACTGGGTGCTGGCGATGCTCTCCGAGCACCCCGACCGCGCGCTGCGGATGAGCGAGCTGGCGGCGCGCTCCAACGCTTCGCCGTCGCGGGTCTCGCACGTGGTCGCGAAGCTGGAGAAGGACGGCTGGGTGCGCCGGCACCGCGCCACCTCCGACGGCCGGGGCAACGTCGCAGAGCTCACCGACGCCGGTTACGCCAAGATCGCGGCATCCGCCCCGGGACACGTGGCGAAGGTCCGCGACCTGATCTTCGACGGGCTCACCGAAGCCCAGGTGCGCCAGCTCAACGCGCTGTGCACGGCGATGCTGGCGCACCTGGACCCGGAAGGCGAGCTCATCACGGCCCCGCCGCAGCCGGAGTGATCAAGCGGCTTCCTCGGTGTCGGCCTGCTGCGAGAACTGGGTGCGGTAGAGCTCGGCGTAGAGACCGTCGCGGGCCAGCAGATCGGCGTGCGTGCCGTCCTCGGCGATCCGGCCGCCGGAGATGACCAGGATCCGGTCCGCCTCGCGGATCGTGGACAGCCGGTGCGCGATGACCAGCGCGGTCCGCCCGGACAGCGCGGTCCGCAACGCCTCCTGGACCGCTGCCTCCGATTCCGAGTCCAGGTGCGCGGTCGCCTCGTCGAGCACCACGACCGGCGGCGCCTTCAGCAGCAGGCGGGCGATCGCCAGCCGCTGCTTCTCACCACCGGAGAGCCGGTAGCCGCGGTCGCCGACCACGGTGTCCAGGCCCTCGGGCAGCGTCGCGACGAGGTGGCCCAGCTGCGCGGTGCGCAGCGCTTCGAGCAGCTCCTCGTCGGTGGCGTCGGGGCGGGCGAAGGCCAGGTTGGCGCGGATGCTGTCGTGGAACATGTGCGGGTCCTGGGTGACCACGCCGACGGTGCGGTACAGCGAGGTCAGCGAGACGTCGCGGACGTCGGTGCCGCCGATGCGCACCGCACCGGAGTCGACGTCGTAGAGCCGCCCGGCCAGGTTGGTGATCGTCGTCTTGCCCGCGCCGGAGTGCCCGACCAGCGCGATCGTCTGGCCCGGTTCGGCGTGGAAGGAGATGTCGTGCAGCACGTCGTGCGCGGGCGAGTTGTCCTGCCGGGCCACCGACTCCAGCGAGGCCAGCGAGACCTCGCTGGCGGCCGGGTAGCGGAAGGAGACGTGGTCGAACTCCACGTCGGAGGCGCCTGCGGGCAGCTCGGCGGCGTCCGGCTTCTCCTGGATCATCGGCCGCAGGTCCAGCACCTCGAAGACCCGGTCGAAGCTGACCAGCGCGGTCATCACGTCCACGTGCACGTTCGACAGCGCGGTCAGCGGACCGTAGAGCCGGGTCAGCAGGGTGGCCAGCGCGACCAGGGTGCCGAGCTGCAGCGCCCCGGTCAGCACCAGACCGCCGCCCAGCCCGTACACCACCGCGGTGGCCAGCGCGGCCAGCAGCGTCAGCGCCACGAAGAACACCCGGCTGTACATCGCCGAGATCACGCCCATGTCGCGCACCCGCGCGGCCCGAGCCGAGAAGTGCGCGGCTTCCTCGTCGGCGCGGCCGTAGAGCTTGGCCAGCATCGCCCCGGCCACCCCGAAGCGCTCGGTCATCAGCGAGCTCATCTCGGCGTCGACCTTCATCTGCTCGCGCGTGATGCGCTGCAACCGCCGCCCGATCCAGCGCACCGGCAGCAGGAACAGCGGCAGCAGCGCCAGCGCGATCAGGGTGATCTGCCAGGACAGCGTGAACATGGTGGCCAGCACCAGGACCAGGCTCAGCACGTTGGACACCACCGAGGACAACGTGCTGGTCAGCGCCCGCTGCGCGCCGATGACGTCGTTGTTGAGCCGGCTGACCAGCGCCCCGGTCTGGGCGCGCACGAAGAACGCCACCGGCATCCGCTGGACGTGGTCGAAGACCTCCGAGCGCAGGTCGTAGATCAGCCCCTCGCCGAGCCGCGCCGAGTACCAGCGCTGCAGCAGCGAGAACACGGCGTCCAGCAGCGCGACCCCGGCGACCGCGACCGACAGCCACACCACCAGCGACATGTTCCGCGGCACGATGCCGTCGTCGATGATGGCCTTGAACAGCAGCGGGTTGATGACGCCGAGCACCGCGGCGAGCACGACCAGCACCAGGAACGGCACGATGTCGCGCAGGTACGGCCGGGCGTAGCGCAGGATGCGCCGAGCCAGCCCGGGTGACAGCCGTTGCCTGGTCACCGATCCGTCGCTGGCGTACGAGCGCATCGTCTGCCAGCTCACCGTTGTGTCCACAACCCCTCCAAGATGCGCGCTGAGCGTTGATGACATCCTCAGACTTCGCGTTAGGTCGAAGTCAACACCGCTGAAGAACCAGTCTGGCGCACTCACCTTGCGTGGCGGTGCCGGTGGCGGAACCTCAGCGCCCGCCTGAGCTCCGGGATCCCGGACTTGTGTATGACCAATACACGGCGTGCGGGCTGTCCTCGTCAGGCGAACGCTGAGAACCCGCGGCGGTGCGAGCTGCGAGGATGGGCCAAGCGGCTCGCGCCGCTTCGAAAGGCGATGTCCGATTCCCGCGGGAAGATCACCCAGGTGTCGCAGCGGCTCGCGCGGGCGGAAAACTTGAACAAACCTTCGCGTACGTTACTCTGTGCGCTGGCTCGGGCACTTTCCGAACTCGGCGCGGGGGACAGGTCTGGGGGCAGTGACGGCTCGGATGGGAGCGAGTGGGTGTTGATCGGCACTTCGGCCGGGGGTGGCCGGTGACGGTTTCCGAGCTGGATGCCACCCGCATCCCGCTGCGGGTGGCGGATCGGTTCTTCCTGGCCGCGCACGCCGGAGGGCAGCGGATCTCACCGAGGGTGGACGCCGCGCTGGTGTCGCTGGGGTGCGCCGCCGGGCTGCTCGCCGAGCTGATCCTCGAGGAGGAGATCGCGGTCACGCCCCACGTCCGGCCCAGCGGCCGGGGGCGCTGCCCGGACTTCCTGTCCTGGGCGATCCTGCGCGAGATCCGCGAGGAACCCGGCCACGACCTGCGCACCTGGCTGGACTACCTCGGCCAGGCCGCCGCGGAGAAGGTCCGCGCCCGGCTGGTGATCATCGACGTGCTGCGCGAAGTGCCGGTCTCCGCGGGCTGGCGCGGCGGCACGGCCTCGGCGTGGCGGTTGGCCGACACCGGCGTGACCAGCCCGGAAGCAGTGCTGGAGCTGCTGTTCACCAGCGCCGAGACGGCCACCGGCAACGGCATGATCACCGTGCCGGAGCGCCTCGCCGAGATCACCTTCGCGCTGCTGGCGCGCGAGACCGGGGTGATCCGCAACGTGCGGCTGCCCAAGAACGTCGCGCGGCAGGGCGACTTCCGGATGAAGTCCTGGCAGAAGCGCGTGCCCGGGCCGCTGCGCAACCTGATAGCCGAAGTCGCCGCCGCGCGCGGCCAGTCGGCGATCACGCCCAGACATTAGTTCCCGCAGAACCCCGCGAAGGAGCGAGCTGTTGCCACCGTCCAAAGTGTCCGCCGCACTGGCCCGCGCTCGACTGGGTGTCACGTCGATCGTGTTCTTCACGGTCGCCGCGGCCGCACCGGAAACCGTCGTCGGCGGGGGAGCGGTCAGCGGCTTCGCGGTCTCCGGGGTGAGCGGCATCCCGCTGGGCTACCTCGCGATCGCCCTGATCCTCGGCCTGTTCGCGGTCGGCTACGTCACGATGTCGCGGCACGTGGAGAACGCGGGCGCCTTCTACGCCTACATCGCCAAGGGGCTCGGCCGGGTGGCCGGAACCGGGGCGGGCGCGGTGGCGCTCGTGTCGTACCTGATGATCCTGGTCAGCCTCGCGGGCGGGCTCGGCGTCGGGGCGTCGGACTTCCTGCACCAGGTCAGCGGAGCTTCCGTGCCGTGGTGGGTGTTCGCCGGATGCGGCCTGGCCGCGGTCGCCGTCCTCGGCGTGCTGCGCATCGACGTCAACGGCCGGGTGCTGGGCGTGCTGCTGCTGGCCGAGGTGGCGGTCATCCTGATCTACGACACCGCGTTCGTCTCCGCGCCGTCGCCGGCCGGTGTCGTCCTGGACACCCTCAACCCGGGCCAGCTGATGACCGGTGCGGCCGGGGTCATCCTGGTCATCGCCTTCACCGGCTTCATCGGGTTCGAGAACTCCACCGTGCTGGCCGAAGAGGCGAAGAACCCGCGCACGGTGATCTACGCGACCTACATCTCGCTGGTGGTCATCGGCGGGCTGTACTCGCTGTCGACGTGGGCGATGACGGTGGCCACCGGACCGGGCAACATCGTCTCGCAGGCCGAAACCCATTCCACCGAACTGCTCTTCGTGCTCGCCGCCCAGCGCCTGCCGGGCACCCTGGTGACCATCGGTTCGGCTCTGTACGTCACGAGCCTGTTCGCCGCGATGCTGTCGTTCCACCACGTCTGCTCCCGCTACCTCTTCGCGCTGGGCCGCGAAGGCGTCGGCCTGCGCTGGTGGGGCACCACCAGCTCGCGCACCGCGGCCCCGGCGGCGGGCTCGCTGACCACCACCGCGATCTCGATCGTCGTGGTGGCGCTGGTGGCGGTGACCGGCATCGACCCGATCACCTACCTGTTCTTCTGGGGCGCGTCCGCCGGCGCGCTCGGCGTGCTGTCGCTGGTGATGCTGACCTCGGTGGCGGTCCTCGGCTACTTCCTGGGCAACCGGGAGCACGAGCACAGCCGCTGGCGGACCCTGGTCGCGCCCGCGATCGCGGCGCTGGTGCTGGCCGTGGTCCTGCTGCTGACCGTGCTGTCCTTCGGCACGGTGCTCGGCGTCGAGGACGGTGACCCGGCCGCGTGGGCGATCCCGCTGGGCTTCCTGGTGGTGTTCGCGCTCGGCGCGACTTGGGGCGCGGTGCTCAAGCGCACCCGCCCGTGGGCGTACGCGCGCATCGGCCTGGGTGCGCGCGCCGCGGCCGTGCAGCCGGGGAAGGAGTCCGCGGGTGTCCGATGAGGACGTGCGAGTCCGGACGTTGCTGCGCGCCTTCGGAGACGACGAGTTCGCCTGCTGGCTCCTCCCGGACCAGCAGCACCGCCACCACGTGTACCGCAACTGGTTCGGCATGGTCCTGCCGCACGCGGAGCAGCACGGCGAGGTGATCGTCGGCGCCGACGGCCTGGCGGTGCAGATCTGGCTCGACGGCAGTAGCGGACCGTCGAGCGTCCTCGACGAGGAGGGCGAACGCCGCCTCGCCGAGCTCGCCGGTCCGCGCACGGCGCGCTTCCGCGAGTTCGGCGAGCTCGCCGCCGCCCACCACCCGGCGGAACCGCACCAGTACCTGGCGATGATCGCGGTCGACCCGGCGGTGCAGTCCACCGGGATCGGCGGCCGGGAGCTGCGGGAAGCCCTGCGCAGGTGGGACGCCGAAGGCCGACCGTCCTACCTGGAGGCCAGCAGCACCCGCAGCCGGAACCTCTACCTGCGCCTGGGCTTCCGGGACATCGGCACCCCGATGGTCCTCCCGCACGACGGCCCCACCATGTACCCGATGTGGCGCGACCCGGCGTGATCCTCAGCCCACCGCGATCCGGCCCGATTGCACGACCATGCGCAGCGGCCCGGCGAGCGCGGTGATGTCGGCCAGCGGATCGGTGTCCAGGACGACCAGGTCGGCGTGCGCGCCCGGTGCGAGCGTGCCGATCTCGCCCGGCATCCGCACCAGCTCGGCGGCCACCGACGTCGCGGACCGGATGATCTCCAGCGGGGACTGCACTTCGGCGCGGATGCGGAACTCCTCGCTCTGGTACCGCTGCATGCCCCCGAGCAGATCGGTGCCGAAGACGACGTCGACCCCGCCGCGCACCGCCCGCTCCAGGGCACCGAGCCCGCCTTCCAGGACCTGCGCGACCTTCTCCCAGCTGCCGCGCGGCAGACCGTGCTCCATGCCTTCGCGCTGCAACGCCCAGTAGGTCACCAACGTCGGCACCAGGAAGGCCTCCCGCTCGACGAGCAGCTGCACGCCGCGGTCGTCCAGCAGGTTCCCGTGCTCGACGCAGCGCACCCCGGCCTCCAGCGCGCGGTTGATCGCCGCCGGCGGGTAGGCGTGCACGGTCACGTACCGGCCCGCAGCTCGCACCTCGTCGACGATGGCGCGCAGTTCGTCCATCGAGTACTGGGTGGAGTCGATGTGGTCGGTGGGGGAGGCGACACCGCCGGAGGCCATCACCTTGATGTGGTGCGCTCCGCGCCGCAGCTCGTCGCGCGCCGCCAGCCGCACGCCGTCCACGCCGTCGGCGACCCTGCTCGAGCCCCCGCAGAAGGGGTGGTCGTCGTAGACGCGCACCCCGGCGGTCCGCTTGTCGCCGTGCCCACCGGTCTGGCTCAGCGCCTTGCCGCCGAAGATCAGCCGGGGCCCGCGGATGAGACCGTCCTCCTGCGCGGCGGCGAAACCGTAGTCCGCACCACCCACGTCCCGGACCGTGGTGAACCCGCGGTCGAGCATCGCGCCCATGTTGCGCACCGCGCCGGCAGCGATGTAGCTCGGCGACCAACCGCGCAGCGCGGAGGTGTCGGCGGTGATGCCAGCGACGTGCACGTGCCCGTCGATCAGCCCCGGCAGGACGTACCCGCCGCGCAGGTCCACTTCGGTCGCACCGGTGGGAGCGGTGGCCCGGCCGTCGGACTCGGCGATCCGCCCGTCCGCGCACACCAGGTCACCTTCCCGGTAGGTGCCGGATTCGACGTCGAGCAGCTGGGCGTTGCGCAGCACCAAGGAGTTCACAGGTGTCCTTTCGAGTAGTGGTCAGCGGACCGGAGCGCCCGGGCCGAGCGGAATTCCCAAGGCCCACCAGGCGAAGAACAGCAACGTCCAGACCAGCAGCATCGACAGCGCGAGCGGGATCGTCATCGCGGCGAGCGTGCCGATGCCCGCCTCGCGCCGGTACCGCTGGACGAAGCCGAGCGCCATCACGAAGTACGGGCTCATCGGCGTGATCACGTTCGTGCAGGAGTCGGCGATCCGGTACAGCGCCTGGGTGGTCTCCGGCGGGATGTCGAGCAGCATCAGCATCGGCACGAACACCGGCGCCACCAGCGCCCACTGCGCCGAACCGCTGGTGACCACCAGGTTGATCAGGCTGACCAGCACCAGGATGCCGAGGAAGATCAGCAGGCTGTGCGCGCCGAGGGACTTCAGCAGCGCCGCGCCGTGGATCGCGGTGACCTCGCCGATCTTGGTCCACTTGAAGAAGGCGAGGAACTGCGAGACGGCGAAGAACAGCACCAGGATCGGGGCGATGTCGCGCAGCCCCTGCACCATGAGGTCCGGCAGGTCGCGGCTGCGGCGGATCGCGCCGACCGCGATGCCGTAGGCGGCGCCGGTGATCATGAACAGCAGCGACAGCACGATCGCGATCCCCGACAGCAGCGGGGAGTCCAGCAGCGACCCGTCCTCGCCGCGCAGCGGTGACCCGCCCGGAATCGCTGCCAGCACGAGGACCGCGATGTAGCCGAGCGCGGCGATGCCGGCGTTGCGCAGGCCGCGCCGCTGCTCCGGGGCGAGCGCCAGGGCGGAGTCGTCCAGCTCGACCTCGGTGTCGTCCGCGACGGCCTCGACCCGCTTGGCGAGGAATCCTTCGACCACCAGCGTGATCACCGCGGACAGCACCACCGACGAGACGGCGGAGAAGAAGTAGTTGGCCACCGGGCTGACCACGTAGGCCGGGTCCAGCGTGCCGGCCGCGGCGGTGCTCAACCCGGACAGGATCACGTCGGTCGGCGTGAGCAGCGGGCTGGCGTCGGTCCCGGCCGAGATCGCCACCAGCGCCACCACGATGCCCAGCACCGGGCTGCGGCCCACCGCCCGGAACACGATCGCGCCGAGCGGGATGAGCACGATGTAGGCGGCGTCGGACGCGACGTGGGCGATCATCCCGGTGAACGCCAGCGCGAACGTCACCCAGCGCCGGGGCACCCGGATCACCGCGGCGCGCAGCATCGTGGTCAGCAGCCCCGCCTTGTCGGCCACCGCGACCCCGATCATGGTCACCAGCGCGGTGCCCAACGGCGGGAAGGTCACGAAGTTCTCGACCACGCCGGAGACGGCGGTGCGGATCCCGTCGGCGGAGAGCAGGTTGCGGACCGCGACGGTCGCGCCGTCCGCCGGGTTGATCGCGGTGACGCCGAGCGCATGCAGAACCCAGCTGAGCGCCGCGAGCACGGCGCTGAGGATCGCGAACAGCCAGAACGGGTGCGGCAGCAGGTTGCCCGCTCGTTCGATCCCGGCCAGGACCCGGATCAGCGCGCGGGTGGACCGCGGTGATGTCTGCGCAGCGCCACGCAAGATGCGACCTCCAGGGACAGCAGCAGGATGCGCGGAACACTACGAGGATGTAGTACATTCAGTCAATGAACAGTTTCAAACGGGCTGTTCATTCAAAAATGCGGATTGATGAGGAAACTTTGGTCGCCTCGGCGGGTGTGTGGCAGCCGGACGCCTCGTGGTCGGGGCCGTCCGGCGGCGCGGGGGAGCGCCGTACGATCTCGGTCATGCCCGAGTCGCTGGACGCCGCCGACCTCGATCTGGTCGCCGCGCTGCAACGCGCCCCGCGCGCGGGGGTGCGGCTGCTGGCCGACGTGCTGGACATGTCCACCAGCACCGTGAGCCGGCGGTTGACCCGGCTGGTCGACGAGCGGTTGATGAAGGTGATCGGCCAGGTGAACTGGTCGGTGGTGTCCGACGCGCACCCGCAGCACCTGTGGATCTCCGCGCAGCCCGGCACCGCTGGTCAGGTTGCCCGCGACCTGGCGGCGCTCCCGGAAACCCAGTTCGCCGCGGTCACCTCCGGCCGCTCCGACGTCTACGGCATCCTGCAGCCGAGCGCGCGAGCCGACGGCGCCGACCTGATCACCGAACGCGTCGGCGGCATCCCCGGTGTCGCGTCCACCCACACCGAGATCGCCCTGCGCTCGTACGCCTCCGCGGCGACCTGGCTGCTCGACCGGCTCGCGCCGGAGCAGGAAGCTCGCCTGCGCGCGGAGAACCCGGAGCACCGCGGCACCGGTGGCGCAACCGGTCTCAGCGCGGAGGAGCGGCGCGTGGCGCGCGCTTTGCAGCAGGACGGGCGGGCCAGCGCGGCGGACATCGCGCGTCGCCTGGAGCTGAGCCAGTCCACCGCGTACCGGATGATCCAGGCGCTGCTGGAGCGCGGCGCCGTCGTGCCCAGGGTGGAGATCGAACCGGCGGTGCTGGGTTTCCCGCTGGAAGCGGTGATCTCGCTGACCACCGAGCTGCGCTCGATCACCGGCATCGCCGAGGCGCTCGGCCGCCACCCGTCCGCTCGGTTCGTGTCCACAGTGGCCGGTACCGCGTCGATGATCTACAACGGCGCGTTCCGCGACGAGGACGACCTCTCCGACCTGCTGACCGGAGACCTGGCCGCGATCGACGGCATCAAAGCGGTGGAGGTCGCGGTCATGCTCCGCGTGCTGACCCGCTACTGGCTACCCCGGGACGGCGTGCTCCTCGCCGGGACGCCTCAAGTCTCGGCGCCGACGTAGTTGAACTCCCAGGTCCCGTCGGGGCCCCGGCGGCCCCGTTCGTAGGCGAGCAGCGGTGGTACGGCTTGGGCGTTGCGGGCGCGGGCCGGCAGCGTGATCCGCGGGATCGGTTTTCCCGAATCGTCCGCGGGTGCGTTGACCTCGTGCCCGTCGTGCGGGCCGCCCCGCAGCCGAACCCTGATGTCTGGCAACGGAACTCCCTCCAGAAGTGATCGACACCACTACGACCGGTGCGCCCGGGACAACGGTTCCCGGCGTCACTTGATCGTGTGGCGAGCGGAGGGGGCTCAGATCATCTCGGTGATCCCCGGTTCCACGCCGAGCAGCGCGCGGCCGAAGACCTCTGCGTTGGACGCCGGGTGGGCGAGCGCGTGCCGGGAGGCGGTCTCGATGTCGCGGACGATGGCGTGCAGCGGATCCCGCTCCGACATCGCTCCTGCTCCGTAGGCGTTCACCAGCACCTGGACGGCGTCCCGGCACTGCTGGAGCGCGTAGCTGGAGTGCTGCCGGATCCGGGTGCGCTCCAACAGGTCCGGGTGCGTTCCGGCGTGCGCGTGCCCGTCGACGGTGGCCGCCGACCGGTGCGCGATCATCCGCGCAACGTCGATCTTGGTCGCTGCTTCGGCCACCGCCAGCTGGAAACCGGTCGAGTCGAGCTGGCGCTCGTAGCTGGTGAACGCGATGCCCCGCCGGCCGGCCTGCGAAACCACGTGCGCCAAGGCCTGTTCGGCCATCCCGAGGATCGGCGCGATCAGGACGGTGGCCAGCGTGGGCACCAGCGCGGTCCGGTAGCGCGGGGAGTCGTTCTCGGTGCTGGGGAACTCGCCGCGCGTCGCAGGACCGCGGTGCATCACCCGGTGATCGGGGATGAACACGTCCTCGCCGACGAGCATGTTGCTGCCGGTTCCGCGCATGCCGAGGGTGAACCAGGTGTCCTCGATGCTCAGCTCGCGCATCGGCACCAAGCCGAACGAGGCGCCGTGCTCCGGCAGCGCCATGCCCAGCATCGCCCACTCCGAGTGCAGGCAGCCGGAGGCCGGTGCCCACCGGCCGCTGACCAGCCAGCCGCCGTCGGTCCGGCGGGCCCGGGTCTTCGGCGTGAGGACCTGGCAGATCTTGGTGTCCGGGTCGGGGCCGAAGACCTCCTGCTGGGCCTTGTCCGGGAACAGCCCGGTCAGCCAGTCGCCGCAGCCGAGGATCATGACCAGCCAGCCCGCCGACGCATCGCCCTTGGTGATCTCCGCGATGGCGTCGACGAGCGTGCGCATGTCGAGCTCGGAACCGCCGAAGCGGCGCGGAACCCAGGCGCGGAACAGCCCCGCCCCGTCCAGCGCCGCGATCGTCTCGCCGGCCAGCCGGCGCCGCTGCTCGCCTTCTTCGCGGTGCGACGCCAGCTGGTCGTGCAATGCCGCCGCTCGCGCGACGACGTCCGGCTGCGGCTCCAACGGCGCGTGGGCCTCCACGATCGACTCCTTCGGTCACACGTCCAGGTGATCAGTGTGCCTGTTCGACGGCGGGGAGCGTCACGTGGTTCGCAGCTGCCGGGTATTTCCTACGGCGAGTCCGGGGTGACCAGGACGTGGAGCGTTCGAGGTCCGTGCACGCCTTCGACGCGGTTGAGCTCGATGTCGCTGGTGGCCGACGGGCCGCTGATGAACGTCATCGGCCGCGCCGGGTCCAGTCGCCGCAGCCCCTCCGGGACGTCGTCGGCGACCTGCGACTCGGCGACCACGCAGATGTGCACGTCCGGCACCAGGGTCAGCGCGCGATGTCCTTGCCCCGGGCCGTGGTCGAGCACGATGGTGCCGGTCGACGCGATGCCCACCACGGCCGTGGTGATGACCGCGTCGACGCGCTCCAATCCGGCCGTGTCGATGCTTTCGCCGTCCTCCACGTGCTCGAATTCGCTGTTCAGCGCGTCGTACCACGCTTGTGGTACCCCAGTTGGGGCAAGCACCCGGCGAGCTCCGACGCCGCGCGCGGCGGCCACGATCGCGGCGGTCAGCCCGCCCGGCGCGACCCGGTCCACAGTGGCCCGGTAGTCGGCGACCCGTTCGCAGAACAGGCCCACCAGATCGTCCGCCGGGCGGTGCTCCCGGTAGCGCCGCGGGACGTCCGCCAGCGGCGTCCGGTCGGTGCCCGCGAGGGCCGAGCGCACGCGGCCCAGGATCTCCGCACGTGCCGAACTGCCCGCGCTCATCGCGCATCGCCTCCTCGATTGCGTTCCCACCAGGTCCGGAAGGACTCCTCGGCCGGTGCCGGTGCGTCGCGCGCATCGGTCCACCGCGACAGCGGCGGAGGCAGGCGGCCGATGGTGCCCTTGCGGCCGATCACCTTCCGGCTCAACGACGCCACCTTCTGCGCGGCGCCCAACCGCTTGGCATCGCCGAGCACCCAGGAAGCCAGGCCCATCAGCGCGTCCATCGGCTTGGACCGCCAGCCGCGGTGCTCCTCGACCACGCGGGTCCGCAGGTGCACCAGCAGATCCGGGATGTTGATCGCGACCGGGCACACGTCGTAGCAGGCCCCGCACAGCGAGGACGCGTAGGGCAGCGCTTTGTCCACTTCGGACGTCGTGCCGCGCAGCTGCGGCGTCAGCACCGCGCCGATCGGACCGGGGTAGACCGAACCGTAGGCGTGGCCGCCGGTGCGCTCGTAGACCGGGCACACGTTCAGGCAGGCCGAGCAGCGGATGCAGCGCAGCGCCTGGCGGCCGATCTCGTCGGCGAGGGCGTTGGTGCGGCCGTTGTCCAGCAGCACCACGTGGAACTGCTGCGGTCCGTCGCCGGGCGTGACGCCGGTCCAGGTCGAGGTGTAGGGGTTCATCCGCTCGCCGGTGCTCGACCGCGGCAGCAGCTGCAGGAAGACCTCCAGGTCCTGCCAGCTCGGCACCAGCTTCTCGATGCCCACGACGCTGATCAGCGTTTCCGGCAGCGTCAGGCACATCCGGCCGTTGCCCTCGGACTCCACCACGACCAGGGTGCCGGTGTCGGCGACCGCGAAGTTCGCGCCGGAGACGGCGACCTTGGCCCGCAGGAACTTCTCCCGCAGGTGGCGGCGCGCCGCTTCGGCCAGCCGGGCGGGCTCGTCGGTGAGGTCCGCCGGGGCGGGAGTGCCGACCTTGCCCATCTCCTGCTGGAAGATCTCCCGGATCTCCGCGCGGTTGCGGTGGATCGCGGGCACCAGGATGTGGCTCGGCGTGTCGTGGCCGAGCTGGACGATCAGCTCCGCCAGGTCGGTCTCCCAGGCGTCGATCCCGGCGTCCTGCAACGCCTCGTTGAGCTCGATCTCCTGGGTGGCCATCGACTTGACCTTGACGACCTCGCGTTCCCCGGTGGCGCGCACCAGGTCCACCACGATGCGGTTGGCCTCCTCGGCGTCGCGCGCCCAGTGCACGGTGCCACCGGCGGCGGTGACCGCCTCCTCGAACCGCTCCAGGTAGGTGTCCAGGTTGGACAGCGTGTGGGTCTTGATCGCCGCGCCCGCCTCGCGCAGCTGCGCCCAGTCGTCGAGTTCGCCGACCACGTCGGCGCGCTTGTGCCGGATCGTGGAGGTGGCGTTGGCGAGGTTGTGCCGAAGCTGCGAGTTGGCCAGCTCCCGCTTGGCTGCCTGCGGGAACGCGGGCATGCCCAGGTAGGTGTCGGTCACCGGTCGGCTCCTTCCGCGCTGGCCAGGATTTCGGCGAGGTGCATCACCCGGATTCCGGAGCGCTGCCGGGACAGCAGCCCGCCGATGTGCATCAGGCACGAGTTGTCCCCGGCGCAGAGCACCTCGGCGTCGGTTTCCCGGACGTGCCGCGCCTTGTCGGCGCCCATCGCCACCGACACGTCCGGGTTCTTCAGCGCGAACGTGCCGCCGAAACCGCAGCACTGCTCGGCCGCGGGAAGCTCGACCAGCTCCAGCGAGCGCACCGCGCGCAGCAGCTGCAGCGGGCGGTCGCCGACCCGCAGCAGCCGGGCGGAGTGGCAGGTCGGGTGGTAGGTGACCCGGTGCGGGAAGTACGCGCCGACATCGGTCACGCCGAGCACGTCCACCAGGAACTCCGACAGCTCGTGCACCTGCGGGGCCACCTGCGCGACCGCGCGGCTGAGCTTCTTGTCGCCTTCAGCGACCATGGCGTGCTGGTGGCGCACCGAGGCGACGCACGATCCGGACGGGGCGACGACGGCGTCGTAGTCGGCGAAGGCGTCCACGAAGGTCCGCACCGAGGACTTCGCCTGCTTGCGGTACCCGGTGTTGGTGTGCATCTGCCCGCAGCAGGTCTGCGCGGCGGGGAACTCCACCTCGCAGCCGAGCCGCTCCAACACCTGCACGGTCGCCTTCGGCGCTGCCGGGAACATCGTGTCCCCGAGGCAGGTCGCGAACAGCGCCACCCTCATGCCACATCACCTCGTTCGGATTCGTTCACCGTGGAAGCATCCACGACAAGACGTTGGACTGCAGGAAGACCAGTGCGCACAGGACCAGCAGCAGCCCGATGCTCCACTTGACGACTTCGCGCAGGATCTTGGCCTCCGCGCCGGCCATGCCGGCCGCGGTGGCCACGATGGCCAGGTTCTGCGGGCTGACCATCTTGCCCATCACGCCGCCGGAGGTGTTGGCCGCGACCAGCAGCGCCGGGTCGACCCCGACCCGCTCCGCGGCGACCTGCTGCAGGCTCGCGAACAGCGCGTTGGCGCTGGTGTCCGAGCCGGTGACCGCGACGCCGAGCCAGCCCAGCACGGGGGAGAAGAAGGCGAACGCGGACCCGACCCCGGCGATGGCGGTGCCGATCGTGGTGGTCTGCCCGGACTGGTTCATCACGTAGGCCAGCGCCAGGACGCTGATGATGGTCAGGCCCGACCAGCGCATCGACACCACGGTGCGGCCGAGCTCGGCCACCGCTTCCAGCGGCTTCATCCGGTAGACCAGGGCCACCCCGAAACCGCACAGGAGCAGCAAGGTTCCGGGGGTGGACAACCAGCTCAGCGTGAACACCGTGCTGCTGGCCGGTTCTCCGGACGCGGTCAGCAGCGAGTCGTGCAGGCGCGGCCAGGGGATCTTGACGTCGGTCGCGGCCAGCGCCTCCTCCGCGGGCTCCCACAGCTTGACCACCGAGAACACCGCGACCACCAGCAGGTACGGGAACAGGGCGAGGAAGACCCGCCCGGCGCCCAACTGCTGGTCGGGGGTCGCACCGGTCGCTGCGCCACCGGTGATCCTGGCGCGTGCTTCGTCGCCGCCCGCGGGCTGCCAGAACCGCAGCAGCACGACCAGCGCCACCGCCCCGACCAGCGAGGAGACGATGTCGGTCAGCGGCACCGAGATGTAGCTGGCGCACACGAACTGCGCGATCGCGAACGCCGCACCGGTGACCAGAGCGGCGGGCCAGACCTGCCGCACACCGCGCCGACCGTCCACCACGAGGACCAGCAGGATGGGGACGAGCACGGCCAGCAGCGGGGTCTGCCGTCCGACGACGGCACCGATGTGCTCGTACGGGATCCCGGTGAGCTGACCGGCGGTGATGATCGGCGTGCTCAGCGCGCCGAAGGCGACGGGCGCGGTGTTGGCCAGCAGCACCGTCACCGCGGCGCGCACGGGCGGGAAGCCGATCGACACCAGCATCATGCCGGTGATCGCGACGGGGGCACCGAACCCGGCGAGGGCTTCGAGCAGCCCGCCGAAGCAGAAGGCGATCACCACGGCCTGGATCCGCGGGTCGGGGGAGAGCAGCGAGAAGAGCGCCCGGAGGTCCTCGAAACGACCGCTGCGGACGGTGAGCTGGTAGAGCCAGATGGCGGTGATGACGATCCACAGGATCGGCAGCACGCCGAACGCGGCGCCTTGACCTGCGGACAGCAGCGCGAGATCGGCCGGCATCCCGTAGGCGAGCACGGCGATCACCAGTGCCGCGGCGAGCCCGGACAGCGCGGCCCAGTGCGCCTTGACGCGCAGCACGCCGAGCAGCAGGAACACGACGAGCAGCGGGATCGCAGCGATCAGCGCGGACAGTCCGAGACTGCCCGCGATCGGAGCGGTGAGCGGTTGGTACACGAGGCGACACCTCTCTGTGTCGTTGACCTTTCTATGGTCAGACCAAGAGCTGGCGGTACCATAAAGATCGCTCGTCGAGTTTGTAAAGGGGGGGTCCGTGGTCGGCTCGGATGACGACGAACGCGCAGGTTGGCGGCCGGTCGCCAGGGCGCGTACCTACGAGCTGGTCATCGACCGCGTCGAGGCGGTTCTCGATCTCGCCCGTGCCTTTCTTGCAGCCGCCGCTCTTGATGATGCCGGTGGCCTTGCGCCCTGCTTGCCTC